>NZ_JBKFAL010000028.1:0-67149 GCF_053345625.1 Methylobacterium sp. D53M | reverse complement strand
CCCGGGCGAGCGGCGGGCGGCGTTCGGGGCGTTCCTGGCCGGCGCCGCGCGGGTGTTCGCGCCGTCCTCCGACACGGCGGCCCGGATCCGCACGGTGTACCCGGATCTGTCGGTCACGGTGCGGCCGCATGTCGAGCCGGAGCGGTCGGTGCGTGACACCAGCCTCCAGCGGCCCGGCCGAATCCGCCGCGTCGCCGTGCTCGGCGCGATCAGCGCCACGAAGGGCGGCCTGTTCCTGCAGGCGCTCGCCACCGACGCGCGGGACCGCGACCTGCCGCTGCACTTCGCGATCGTGGGCTACTCGGACCCGGCCCTGGCGATCGGCCTGGAGCGCGTCGGGGTCGCCCAGACCGGGCGCTATTCCGGGGACCACGAGGCCCTGGACCTGGTCTGGCGGCTCTCGGCCGACCTCGTGCTGCTGCCGGCGATCTGGCCCGAGACCTACTCGTACGCGCTGACCCTGGCGCTGCGCACCGGCCTGCCGGTGGCGGCCTTCGACCTCGGCGCGCCGGCCGAGCGGCTGCGCGCCTACCCGAACGGGCACCTGCTCCCCGGCGCGCTGGCCACCGATCCGGCCGCCTTCAACGACCGCCTGCTCGCCATCGACGTCTCGGCCGCGGGCCGGCTCACCGTGCCGATCCGGGCCGCCACCTACGGCGACCTGATGGGCGACTATTACGGCCTGGACCCGGCGCCGGCCGGGACCGGGCACCCCAGCGACGAGGACGCCGCATGATCTCCGTCAACGAGGACATGAAGCAGGAGATGCTGCGCCGCGGCATCTCGGTGCTGCACCCGGCCCCGTTCGGCCTGCCGGAGGATTGCGTCTTCGAGCCGCCGTGCAGCATCAAGTGGATGGGCGTCGATTACTGCCTCACCATGGGGGCGTTCTCGTACGCGGTCAGCGGCTACTATTTCGGGGCCGACATCGCCCGCTACTGCTCGATCGGCGAGAGCGTCCAGGTCGGGCGCGGCAGCCACCCGGTCCAGTGCGGCTCGACCTCGCCGCTGTTCTACACGCACCACTCGGCCGTGTTCGACCGCATCGACCCGCGGGCGGAGGATTACGAGATCTCCGGCCCGTATCTCTGGCCCAAGCGCGTGCGCATCGGCAACGACGTCTATATCGGCCACGGCGCCTTCCTGATGCCCGACATCACGATCGGCGACGGGGCGGTGATCGGCGCCATGGCGGTGGTGACCAAGGACGTGCCGCCCTACGCGATCGTGGCCGGCAGCCCCGCCCGGATCGTGAAGATGCGCTTCCCGGACGCGCTGATCGAGCGCTACCTGAAGGTGCAATGGTGGCGCTACGCCTTCTGGGACCTGCGCCAGTGCTCGATCACCGACCCGGAGCGGTTCATCGACGCCGTCGAGGAGCGGATCGCCGGCGGCATGCAGGAATACCGGCCGGAGTTGATCCCGATCCGGTCGCTGGTGCCGGGCGCCTGAGGCCCGGCGCCCGCCGGGACGCGCCGGGGCGTCCGCAGCGGCACGCTCAGCCCGCCAGCACCCGCGCCGCCGCGTCGCCGAGGGCCCGCACGCCGAGGGCGAGGTCGGCGTCGCTGGTATCCTCCGCCCAGTGGTGGCTGATGCCGCCGATCGAGGGCACGAACAGCATCGCGGCCGGCAGGATCCGGGCGACGTTCTGGGCGTCGTGCCCGGCCCCCGACGGCATCACCTGCCACCCGCCGGGGCAGACGCTCTCGGCCGCCTCCGAGAGGGCGCGCATCAGGGCCGGGTCGCAGGGGGCGGGGATCGCCTTGGCCAGGGCCGTCAGCGTGGCCGGGCAGCGCTCGCGCCGGTTCGAGTCCCGCACCAGCGCCTCCAGGCAGGCCTCCATCCGCTCCAGCACGGGCATCGCCACGTCGCGGAACTGGAAATACACCTCGGCCCGCCCCGGGATGATGCTGAAGCCGCCGGGATCCAGGGTGATCCGTCCCGTGGTCCAGGTGCTGCGCGGCCCGCAGACCTTCGGGAATTCCCGGTCGATCGCCGCGAGCAGCCGCACCGCCGAGAGACCCGCGTCCCGGCGCTCCGCCATGGTGGTGCCGCCCGCGTGGTCCTGGTTGCCGGCGAAGTCGATCCGGAACTGCCAGATCGCCACGATGCCGCTCACCACGCCGAGATGCAGGCCTGCGGATTCGAGCTGCGTGCCCTGCTCGATGTGCATCTCCAGGAAGCCGCGGTAGCGGTCCGGGTCGAGCCGCGTCCGGGGCAGGCCGGCGAGGCCGGCGCTCGCGAGCGCGGCGCGGAGCGGCGTGCCGTCGGTGCGGTTGCGGGCCTCGTCGATCTCGGCCTCGGTCAGGTCGCCGATCGCCGAGCGGCTGCCCAGGAAGCCCCCCGAGAAGTGCCCCTCCTCGTCCGCGAAGGCGACGACGTCGACGGGCAGCCCGGCGCGGGCCAGAGCGACCCCGGCCACGACGCCCAGCGCCCCGTCGAGCCAGCCGGCCTCGTTCTGCGTCTCGATGTGGCTGCCGACCAGCAGGTGCGGGCCCGGCCCGCGGTGGCGCCCGAGCACGTTGCCGATCCCGTCGATGGAGGCCTCCAGGCCGCAGGCCTCGAGCCGGGCCATCAGCCAGCGCCGGGATTCCATGTCGTCGGCCGAGAAGGTCGGCCGGTGGACGCCGGTGCGGAACCGGCCGATCTCGCGCAGTTCGTACAGGTCGGCCAGGAAGGCCCGGGTGTCGATCGCGGTCATGGTGAGCCCAGGCGATGAGGCCAAGTGTTGTGGCCAAGTGTTGAGGCCGAGTGAGGCGGCCACGTGAGGAGGCCTCCGGCGGTGCAAGCCCCGTGCGGCCCGCTATTCCGCCGCCGCAGGTCTCGAGGCCGCGCCCTGCGCGCCACCCTGCGCGCCACCCCGCGCACCGCCCCCCGCGCCCTCCAGCCAGGCGGCGAGATCGGCCCGGGCCCGGTCGGTGAGCGCGCGCTTCTTCAGCGCCGCCTTCTCGGGTCCGCGCAGGCGCCGGCCGGTCTCGTTGCGGGGGGCCCGCTCGAGCGGCGGGAACAGGCCGAAATTCACGTTCATCGGCTGGAACGAGCGCGGGGCGTTGGCCTCCCCGTCCGCCATCAGGTGGCCGCCGGTGATGTGGGCGATGAGCGCGCCGAGGGCCGTGCTCTGGGGCAGGGGGGCGAGGGGGTCGCCGGCCGCCTCCGCGACGGCGAAGCGGCCGGCCATCAGCCCGACCGCGGCGCTCTCGACGTAGCCCTCGCAGCCGGTGATCTGCCCGGCGAAGCGCAAGGTCGGACGGGCCCGCAGCCGGAGGGTGGCGTCGAGGAGGCGCGGGCTGTCGAGGTAGGTGTTGCGGTGCAGGCCGCCGAGGCGGGCGAACTCGGCCCGCTCCAGGCCGGGGATCATGCGGAAGACCCGCACCTGCTCGGCGTAGGTCAGCTTCGTCTGGAAGCCGACCATGTTGTACAGGGTGCCCAGCGCGTTGTCCTGGCGCAGCTGCACGATCGCGCAGGGCTTGACCAGCGGGTCGCGGGGATTGGTGAGCCCCACGGGCTTCATCGGCCCGTGGCGCAGCGTCTCGGGGCCGCGCTCGGCCATGACCTCGACGGGCAGGCAGCCGTCGAAATAGGGCGTGCCCTCCCACTGCTTGAACCCGATCTTCTCGCCCGCCACGAGGGCGGCCACGAAGGAATCGTACTGCTCCCGGGTCATCGGGCAGTTGAGGTAGTCCGCGCCCGTGCCGCCGGGTCCCGGCTTGTCGTAGCGGGACTGGAACCACGCCACGTCCATGTCGATCGAGTCGCGGTGGACGATCGGCGCGATCGCGTCGAAGAAGGCCAGCGACTCGGCGCCGGTGAGCCCGCGGATGCCCTCGGCCAGCGCCGGCGCGGTGAGCGGGCCGGTGGCGACGATGCAGGGGCCCCATTCCTCCGGCGGCAGGCCCTCGACCTCCCCGCGGACGAGGGTGACGTTCGGGTGCTGCTCCAGGGCCCGGGTCACCGCGGCGGAGAAGCCCTCGCGGTCGACCGCCAGCGCCCCGCCCGCCGGCACCTGGTTGGCGTCGGCCGCCCGCATGATCAGCGAGCTCAAGGAGCGCATCTCCTGGTGCAGCAGCCCGACGGCGTTGCCCTCGGGGTCGTCCGACCGGAACGAGTTGGAGCAGACGAGCTCGGCCAGCCCGTCGGTGCGGTGCGCCTCGGTGCCGCGCACCGGGCGCATCTCGTGGATCACGGCGCGGTGCCCGGCTTCGGCCACCTGCCAGGCGGCCTCGGATCCGGCGAGGCCGCCGCCGACGATGTGGATGGTCTGTGTCATGTCCGAGAATAGCGAAGGACCGCCGTCCGGATCAACGGGCGGCGGTCCTTCGGGGCATTCGTCTCGGGCGCTGTGGCGCGGACGCGGGGATCAGACGCGGGCGACGCCGCGGATCTCACTGCGGTTGATGCCGAGATCGGCAAGATCGCGGTCCGACAGGCGGGACAGCTGGGTGACGGTGTCGCGGTACCGGAGATAGGCGCGGACGCGGCTCAGGACGCTACGGGCGGCGGACATGGTGTGCTGTGACCTCTGCTCGGGCAGACGATGGCGCCCCATTGCGCATCGCTGCCTCTTGTTGGTGCAACGCACATATAATCGCGCCGCAGCGCAGCAGGAGTCGCAAGGTCAAGCACCAGACCTGCGAAAATCGCATAACCGGCTTAAGAAACCGGCAAGGTTTCCGGATGGTCATTCTTTGTGCGCATGCAGGGCGAAGAAGGGCCTTCCGCACGCGCGAAGGGCGCCCCGCCGGTCGGCGGGACGCCCTGCATGCCGTCTGACGGGCTCGGACGGGAGCTCAGTAGAACGGGCGCGGCCCGTAGAAGCCGTAGGGCCGGTAGAAGGGCCGCGGCCGGTAGTAACCGCCGTACCCGCCGTAATAGACCGGGCGCCGCCAGTAGCCGTAGGGCCGGGGGCCCCAGTTCGGCCGGCAGATGCCCCACGGATTGGGATGGAAGCCGGGGCCGCAGCCCCCGGCCGCCTCGGCAGACCCCGCGAGCCCGAGGCCGCCGGCGATCGCGGCGGCCATCACGAGTGCCTTCGCGCGCGGTGCGCTCAGAATCGTCATGACTGGATCTCCTCAACGTTTCCGGCGGATCGGGAGCCGGTCGTTCGAGATTCGGTCCCGCCACCTGAACCGTCGCTGAGCCGTAGGTTGTGTCCGGTACAGGCCCGCGACGGCGCCGCGGCAACGCCGCGCGGAGCGCGAAGGTTGCACGCTCCGGGTCGCGGCCTCAGTGCAGCGAGGGCGTGCGCAGGAACCGCTCCCGATCCCCGGAGACGAGGGCGAGCTTCACGCCGCGCCCCTCCCGGCGGATCGTGAGGGGGACCCGCACCCCGGCCTCGCCCAGGGCCCAGACGCTCCGGAACAGGGCGGCGAGGTCGGCCACCGGCTCGCCGGCCACCGCCTCGATCACGTCGCCGGCCTGGAGGCCGCCGGTCTCGGCCGGGCCGTTATCGGCGAGGCCCATCACGACGATGCCCTCCTCGCTCTCGGTGGCGTAGAGGCCGAGCCAGGGGCGGGGCGGCCGGTCGGCCCGCCCGCGCGTGGCGAGGTCCTCGAGGATCGGCGTCAGCAGATCGATGGGCACGACCATGTTGATCGGCCGCGCCGCGCCGCCGCCGCCCTGCTGCAGCTGCAGCGAGCCGATGCCCAGCAGGTCGCCCTGGGGGCCGATCAGCGCGGTCCCGCCCCAGTGCGGGTGCGCGGGGGCGGTGAACAGGGCCTCGTCGAGGACGTACTCCCAGTAGCCGGCGAATTCCTGCCGGGCCACGACCTCGACGGCGACGCAGCGCTGGCGCCCGCCCGCCCCGGCCAGCACGGCCCGGTCGCCGGTCTTGAGTCCGGCCGAGTGGCCGAGCGGGAGGGCCGGCACGCCGAGATCGCCGAGCGCCTGGACCAGGCCGAAGCCCGTGGCGGCGTCGAAGCCGAGGACGTGGCCGGGCACCGAGCGGCCGTCCCGGGTGGTGAGCCAGACGCTCTCGGCCTCGGTGACGAGGTAGCCGATGGTGAGCACCAGCCCGTCCTCGCGGATCACCACGCCGTTGCCGGCGCGCTCGGTGCCGAGCGTCTCGGCCGTGAACGCGCTGTCCGGGATCCGCGCCGACAGGGCCAGGACCGCGGAGAGCGCCCGGTCGAGGTCGTAGCCGTAATCCGCGGGCCTGGGCTGGGCCTGCGCGGGGATCTTCCACTCGCCCTGCGTCGCCATGACAATCCTTCGGCTCGTCCGCCTGCGCTCCGGTCGGCCCCGGAGCCGCGCCATCGGCACACCATAGGATGTCCGCGCCGCCCGCGTCACCCGCGGCCGGCTGCGACCCGTGGCACGGGCCCGCCCGGGGCGGCCGGGTGCGGCCCGCGGCGGCACCGGCACAAAGAAAAACCGCCCGGCGGAGCCGGGCGGCGCGCCGTCCCGGAGGACGGCCTGTCGGAGATCCGGGAGCCCCCGCCGCGCGGCGGCGGGGAGCCCGGTGTCTCGGAAGGATCTCAGTACTTGCGGACCAGCGGCGCCGGGACCGGCGCGGCGGCCGGGGTCGGCGAGTAGAGCGGCACGATGAACCGGATCCAGCCGTCGGTGGAGTAGTTGTCGCGGGTGCGGCCGAACGCGTTGGTGTACTGCGCGCCGGTCACGACGTCGCGGGCAACGTAGGCCTGGACGGTGAAGATCTTGAAGTCGTAGCCGATGAGACCGCCGAGGGCGAACCGGCCACGGTTCCCGGCCGCGGCGCTGGCCTGGCTGATGTCGAAGTTGTAGGTGCCGTAGGCGATCGGGCCGATCTCGAAGTTGCCGAACTTCTTGGTCGCCGTGAGGTCGAAGTTCAGGGCGTCCGACAGGCGGATCGGGCCGATGGCGGCGCCGACCTGGCCGGGGAAGCGGCCGGGCGAGTCGTAGATGTTGGCGGTCAGGTTGGCGGTGATGTTCCAGCCGTCACCCGTGTAGCTGCCGGCGATGCCGAAGCGGTAGGTGTTGGAGGAGAGCTGCGGCAGGACCGGGGTGGCCGTCGTGCCGTTCGCGGTGATGATCGAGCCGCGGTCGCCGTTCAGGTCGTTCAGGTAGGCGCCGCCGAGCAAGCTGACGCCGAAGTTGTTGCCGAGGTCGAAGGCCCAGATGCCGCCGACGAAGGTGCCGACGTTGATCGAGATGTCCTTGTTGCGCACGCCCGCCGGGTTGCGGGTGAAGGCGAACACGGTCGGGGGCGCCACGAGCAGCTCGACGCGGCCGCCGAACGGCACGAACGGGGTCGACCAGACCAGGACCGGGATGTTGACGGCCGTGTCGGGCGAGTTCGGCGCGTCGGTGCGGCGATAGGTGAACGTGTTGATCGCGTAGAGGCCTTCCGGCAGCGGCGCGCCGACGGCGAGGCCGACCTGCTCGCCCGGAACCGTCGTGGTCTGCGCCTGCGCGATCGTCGAGGTCATGCCGACCGTGAGCGCGACCGTGCCGGCCGCGAGCCAGTTCTTCATCATTTTCTCATTCCTTCCCAAGGTCATACGGCGTCCGTCCCGCATTCGGCACTTCCCTGCCGGTCTGCTCGCCTATCGCGGCTGCCGGCTTCGGACCTGCCGAGCGCCCCCACGGAGCCTGCCCGTCTCAACGTCTGCGACTATTCTACAGAGACCTGCGGAAAGACAGTGGAATGCTCGCCGAAACGCCACAACCGGCCGAACCGTTGCGCAAAAGCCGCATTTTTGCGGCGATGCAACACTGTCCACAGACCCTGCTCGGACCGCGGTTTCGGCAAAATATCGTTGAACGGTCAAGCTGTTGCCGGCCCGGGCCGCGGGAGAATCCGGCAAAGGCGGGAAGGTGATCGGGCAGGCCGCCGGTCCGGACGCGCGGGCCGGGATCCGGCTCCGAGCCGGTCGGCGGCGGGTCCGGAGCCGGATCCGGCCGCTCGAATCACCGTCCGCGGGCGCGGGGTCCGGCCGAGACCCGGCAGAAACTGCCGCGCCGGCCCGGGAGCGGGTGATCGTCGCGTCGGACCCGCGCCCGCACGAATCCGCAGACCTGCGCGCCCTCACTGCAGGGGCGGGGGCGCGTCCGGCACGGACGCCGATGCGTGCGACGCCCGCGCCCGGAAGGTCCGCCCCCTCCGCCGCCGCGCTACTCCGCGGCGCGACCGCGGCTCGCGGGTGAGGCGGGCCGCCGCTCCAGCACCTCGCGCAGGAACCGGCCGGTATGGCTGGCCTTGGCGCGGGCGATCTCTTCCGGCGTGCCCTGCGCCACCACCCGGCCGCCGCCGTCGCCGCCCTCGGGGCCCATGTCGATCACCCAGTCGGCGGTCTTGATCACTTCGAGGTTGTGCTCGATCACCACCACGGTGTTGCCCTGGTCGACCAGCTCGTGGAGCACCTCCATGAGCTTGGCGACGTCGTGGAAGTGCAGGCCGGTGGTCGGCTCGTCGAGGATGTAGAGGGTGCGGCCGGTGGCGCGCTTCGACAGCTCCTTGGAGAGCTTCACGCGCTGCGCCTCGCCCCCCGACAGGGTGGTGGCCTGCTGGCCGACATGGACGTAGTGCAGGCCGACCCGCTTCAGGGTCTCGAGCTTGTCGCGGATCGCCGGCACCGCCTTGAACAGCTCGGCCGCCTCCTCGACGGTGGAGTCGAGCACGTCGGCGATGGACTTGCCCCGGTACTTCACCTCCAGGGTCTCGCGGTCGTAGCGCTTGCCCTTGCAGACGTCGCAGGTGACGTAGACGTCCGGCAGGAAGTGCATCTCGATCTTGATGACGCCGTCGCCCGAGCAGGCCTCGCAGCGCCCGCCCTTGACGTTGAACGAGAAGCGCCCGGGCTGGTAGCCCCGCGCCTTGGCCTCCGGCAGGCCCGCGAACCAGTCGCGGATCGGCGTGAAGGCGCCGATATAGGTGGCGGGGTTCGAGCGCGGCGTGCGCCCGATCGGCGACTGGTCGATGTCGATGACCTTGTCGAGGTGCTCCAGCCCCTCCAGCCGCCCGTAGGGGGCCGGGTGCTCCAGGGCGCCGTTCAGCTTCTTGGCGACGGCCTTGTAGAGGGTGTCGATCACCAGGGTGGACTTGCCGCCCCCCGAGACGCCGGTGATGCACGTGAAGGTGCCGAGCGGGATCTCGACGTCCACGTCCTTGAGATTGTTGCCCCGCGCGCCGAACAGGCCGAGCTTGCCCTTCCGGCCCTTGCGGCGGGCGGTCGGGGTGCGCACCGCCATCGCGCCCGTGAGATACTTGGCGGTGAGCGAGGCGGGGTTCGCCAGCACCTCCGCGGGGGTGCCCTGCGCGATGATCTCGCCGCCGTGGATGCCGGCGCCCGGGCCGACATCGACCACGTAATCGGCCTGCAGGATCGCGTCCTCGTCGTGCTCGACCACGATCACCGAGTTGCCGAGGTCGCGCAGGCGCTTGAGCGTGCCGAGCAGCCGCTCGTTGTCGCGCTGGTGCAGGCCGATCGAGGGCTCGTCCAGCACGTAGAGCACGCCGGTCAGGCCGGAGCCGATCTGCGAGGCGAGGCGGATGCGCTGGCTCTCGCCGCCCGAGAGCGAGCCGGAGCCGCGGGCGAGCGTCAGGTATTCCAGGCCGACATCCACCAGGAAGCTCAGCCGGTCGCGGATCTCTTTCAGGATCCGGACCGCGATCTCGTTCTGCTTCGCAGTCAGCTTCCCGGGCAGGTCCGAGAACCACCGGTGCGCCTCGGAGACCGAGAGGGCGGTCACGTCGGCGATGTCCGCCATGGCGACCTTCACGGCCAGAGCCTCGGGCTTCAGCCGCTTGCCGCCGCAGGCGGCGCAGGGCGTCTCGCTCATGAAGCGCCCGATCTCCTCGCGCACGGCGTCCGAGTCGCTCTCCTTGTAGCGGCGCTCCAGGTTCGGGATCACGCCCTCGAACGGCTTGTTGACCGTGTACTTGCGCAAGCCGTCGTCGTAGGCGAAGCGCACCGCCTGCTTGCCCGAGCCGTAGAGCACGATGGCGCGGGCCGTCTCCGACAGGCTCTGCCAGGGGACGCCCGTCTTGAAGCCGAAATGCTCGGCGAGCGCCTCGAGCGTCTGGCCGTAATAGGGCGAGGTCGACTTCGCCCAGGGGCCGACCGCGCCGCGCTTCAGGCTCAAGCCGGGGTCGGAGATCACCAGCTCGGGGTCGATCCGCATCTCGTGGCCGATGCCGCTGCAGGTCGGGCAGGCACCGAACGGGTTGTTGAACGAGAACAGCCGCGGCTCGATCTCCGCGATGGTGAAGCCCGAGACCGGGCAGGCGAAGCGCGACGAGAAGGTGACGGTCCGCGGCGCCTCGCCCTCGGGGGCGTCGGCGAACACGATCTCGGCGACGCCGTCGGCGAGTTCCAGCGCCGTCTCGAAGGACTCGGCGAGCCGCGAGCCGATATCGGCCCGGACCACGATCCGGTCCACCACCACGTCGATGTCGTGCTTGAACTTCTTGTCGAGCTTGGGCACATCGTCGATGGCGTAGTATTCGCCGTTCACGCGCAGCCGCTGGAAGCCTTTTTTCTGGTATTCGGCGATCTCCTTGCGGTACTCGCCTTTCCGCCCGCGGACCACGGGCGCGAGCAGGTAGAGCCGGGTCTTCTCCGGCAGTTCCAGCACCCGGTCGACCATCTGCTGGACGGTCTGGCTCTCGATCGGCAGGCCGGTGGCCGGCGAGTAGGGGATGCCGACCCGCGCCCAGAGCAGGCGCATGTAGTCGTAGATCTCGGTCACCGTCCCCACGGTCGAGCGGGGGTTCTTCGAGGTGGTCTTCTGCTCGATCGAGATCGCCGGCGACAGCCCGTCGATCTGGTCGACGTCGGGCTTGGACATCATCTCCAGGAACTGGCGGGCATAGGCCGAGAGCGACTCGACGTAGCGGCGCTGCCCCTCGGCGTAGATCGTGTCGAAGGCGAGCGACGACTTGCCCGAGCCCGAGAGCCCGGTGAAGACCACGAGCTTGTCCCGCGGGATGGTCAGGTCGACGTTCTTGAGATTGTGCTCCCGGGCGCCGCGGATCGCGATGACCCGCCGGTCCTCGACGGGGGCCGGCGCGGCGTCGAACAGGGCCTCCAGCTTGGCGTCGATGGCGGCTTCGGTCCGCGCGCCGGGGGAGCTGGATTTCGCGCGAACCGGCTTGGACTCGGGCACCTTGGACTGGGGCGCCTTGGCCGTCGCCGGGGCTTTCGGAGCCGTCTTGGAAGGCGCTTTGGCGGCAGCTTTCGGTGCGGCTTGGGCAGCACCGACGCGGCTTGCGGCACGACTTCCAGCTTGGGCTTTGGCCATGAGGGCGGCGGTCTTTCGAGGCGTCGACCGAGGCATCGACGAAGTCGGACGGATTCGCGCGCGGGCCAGCCGCCGCTCCGGCTCATGTCGAGCCCGAGGGGGCCCGCGGCAAGATGCGGCCGGCGGGACGCAGGCCCGTCATGCGCCGCCCTTGCTAGAACGAAACGCGTACGTCGGCAACCGCTCGGTGAACGCGCGACCGTCTTCGCGAGCGCAGCGAAGCGATGACGCGGTGGAGCCAGCGGCCGCGATCGGAGTCCGGTGGCCCCAGCTTCGCCGTAGCTCGATTCGCCAAACCTTGGCCCACCTTCGGTGTTGCACCGCGGGCGCCGAGATCCACGTCGCCGTATCCCGCCCTCAGATCCACATCCCGACCCGTATCGATGCCAGCGCTCGACCTGACCGATCCGGCCGCCCTCCGCGGTTCCGACGACCGCACGGCCACCCAGCAGCGCCTGTCCACGCGGCTGCTGTTCCTGATCGTGGGCCTCGCCAACGCCACCTGGGCGCCCCTGGTGCCGCTGGTGAAGGACCGCGCCGGCCTCGACGAGGCCGGGCTCGGCCTGCTGCTCCTCACCTTCGGCATCGGCTCGCTCCTGGCGATGCCGAGCGCCGGGGCGGCGGCCGCGCGTCTGGGATACCGGCCGGTCCTGCTCGCCGGGACGCTGGCGCTCGGCCTGGCCCTGCCGGTCCTGGCCCTGGCCTCCGGGCTCGTCCCGCTCACCGGGGCGCTGCTGCTGTTCGGGGCCGGGATGGGGGCGGTGGACTGCGTCATGAACCTGCAGGCCGTCGCCGTCGAGCGCGCCGGCGGGCGGCCGATGATGTCGGGCTTCCACGGCCTCTACAGCCTCGGCTGCATCCTGGGGGCGCTGATCGCCAGCGTCCTGCTGGCCGCCGGGCTCGGCGCGGGCTGGAGCGCGCTGCTGCTCGTCGGGGGCATCGCGGCCCTGTTCGCGGCGGCCTGGCCCGGCATCCTGCGGACCGACCGGGCAGGGGGCGGCGACAGCGGCGGTCCCGCCCTCGCGCTGCCCCGGGGCCCGGTGCTGGTCCTCGGCCTGCTCTGCTGCGTGGTGTTCCTCACCGAGGGCTCGGCCCTCGACTGGAGCGCGGTGTTCCTGATCCAGCAGCGCGGGCTCGATCCGGCCTGGGCGGCGCTCGGCTACGCTTCCTTCTCGGTCACCATGACGGCCGGCCGGCTCGGCGGGGATGCGATCGTGGCCCGCCTCGGCCGGCGGCCCGTGGTGATCCTCGGCGGCCTGCTGGCGGCGGCCGGCCTCGCGCTCTCGGTCGTCATCCCGGCCTGGGAGGCGGCGCTCGCCGGCTACGCCCTGGTCGGGGCGGGCTGCGCCAACATCGTCCCGGTCCTGTTCACGGCGGCGGGGCGCCAGACCGCGATGCCCGCGCGCGTGGCGGTGCCGGCGGTGACGACGCTGGGCTATGCCGGGGTGCTGGCGGGGCCCGCGCTGATCGGCTTCGCCGCGCAGGCGCTCGGCCTGCCCGCGTCCCTGCTGATCGTGGCGGCGCTGCTCCTCGGCGTGGCGGCGGCCGGCCGGTCCCTGCGGGTGTGACCCCTCACGCCTCGGCGTTGCGCGCCATGAAGGTGGCGGGCGTCCCGTCCTCCGGGTTCACGAAGACGATGTCGGTCGGCGCCCGCCGGGGCGTGTCGATCGACAGGAACACCACCGGGTCCCCGGGCTCGAGCGCCGGCATCGCGTGGACTGTGCCCTTCTCGAAGAACAGGAGCTGGCCCGGGCCGAACGCCGTCTCGGCGGCCGGATCGCCCAGCCAGACCCGGCCCCGGCCCGAGAGGCAGTAGAGGTACTCGTCGCAGGTGGCGTGATAGTGCGGCGGGGTCGGCCGGTAGATCCGGAACACCCGGGCGCTCGCCGCCTCCCGGTCGGTCAGGTAGGTGTCGACCAGGAGGGTCTCGGCGCTGTCGGGCAGACCCGCCGCCAGCGCCGTCACGTCGAAGAGGCCGGTCCCCGCCGCGTCCGCCATCACGCCCTCCTCAATCGGAAAACCCTTCGAGCACGATCTTCCCCCTGGCGCGCCCGCTCTCGACCAGCGCGTGGGCGCGCCGCAGGTTCGCGGCGTCGATCCGCCCGTAATGCTCCCCCAGGGTGGTGCGCAGGCGCCCGGAATCAACGAGGCGGGATATCCCGTCGAGGAGCGCACCCTGGGCGGCGATGTCGGCGGTGGCGAACATCGAGCGGGTGAACATGAACTCCCAGTGCAGCGACAGGCTCTTGCGCTTGAGGAGCCCGACGTCGAGGCGCTCCGGATCGTCGATCAGGGCGAGGCGGCCCTGCGGGGCGATCAGTTCCACGATCGCGGCGAGGTGGGCGTCGGTGCTGGTCGTGGAGAAGACGAGGCCCGGCGCGCCGATCCCCAGGGCCGCCACCTCCGCCGCCAGGGATCTGGAATGGTCGACCACGTGGTGGGCGCCGAGGTCCCGGCACCAGGCCGCCGTCTCAGGCCGCGACGCGGTGGCGATCACGGTGAGGTCGGTGAGTTCCCGGGCGAGCTGGATCGCCACCGAGCCGACGCCCCCCGCGCCGCCGACGATCAGGATCGCCGGGGCCGCGCCCGGCACCGGCTTGTCCACGTCGAGCCGGTCGAACAGGGTCTCCCAGGCGGTGATCGCGGTGAGCGGCAGGGCGGCGGCCTGCGCCCAGTCGAGGCTCTCCGGCTTGTGCCCGACGATACGGGCATCGACGCAATGGTATTCGGCGTTCGTCCCCGGCCGGGTGAGGTCGCCCGCGTAGAACACCGCGTCGCCCGCGGCGAAACCCTGGACCTCCGCGCCGGCGGCGACGACGGTGCCGGCCGCGTCCCAGCCGAGCACCTTGGTGCCGCCTTCCTCCGGCTCGGCCCGCCGCCGGACCTTGGTGTCGACCGGGTTCACCGAGACCGCCTCGACCTTCACCAGCAGGTCGCGCGGGCCGGGCTCGGGCTGGGGCAGGTCGAAGTCGACCAGGGCCTCGGGATCGGTGATCGGCAGGGACTTGCGGTAGCCGACGGCGCGCATGGTGATCTCCTCGGAGTGTCGCCGCAGGAGATGCCGCCCGCCTTCACGGGCCGCAAGTACGCACATAAAACGCCACTAGTGCCGGAAATGATACCGTCGGAGACAGCCCATGCCCCGCACCCGCCGCCACACGGGCGCCTGCAGCCCCGGCTGCGCCGTCGAGGCGACGCTCCGGCTCATCGACGGCAAGTGGAAGGGCGTGATCCTCTACCATCTGCTGGAGGGGACCCTGCGCTTCAACGAGATCCGGCGGCGCCTCGCCAGCGTGACCCAGCGCATGCTCACCAACCAGCTGCGCGAAATGGAAGCCGACGGCCTGATCACCCGGACGGTCTACGCCGAGGTTCCTCCGAAGGTAGAATACAGCCTGACCGAGCGGGGGCGGTCCCTCGATCCGGTCATCCGCGCGCTGAAGACCTGGGGTGATCTGCACGCGGAATTGGCAGATACGACTCAAAACGCCGCCTGATTGGGCAAACCGGTGCCGAATATGGGCGCGACCACATAACCGGATCTTTATGACTTGGCCGGAAGGTGGCGCATCTCCCGCCGGACGGTTCCAGAACTTCCGATGCCGATCCTCGCCTCGCTCCGCGCCCGCATCCTGGCGGTGGCGCTCGCCCCGTGCCTCGCCTTCGCGGGGGCGGCGGGCCTCGCCGTGTCGGACCAGTGGGCGCGCCGCGCCGAGATGGGCCGGGTGGAGGGCCTGGTCGGCCTCGCCTCCCGGATCAGCGCCTTCGTGCACGAGGCCCAGCGGGAGCGCGGCGCCTCGAGCCTGTTCCTGGGCGCGAAGGGCGCGCAGTTCGGCCCGGAACTGGCGGCCCAGCGCGAACGCACCGACGCGGCCCTCGCCGGGCTTCCCGAGGCCATGAAGGCCGCGACGGGCTTCGGGCCGGTCTTCCAGGCGCGCGGTGAGGGCTTCGCGCGGGCGCTCACCGGGCTGGCCGCGCAGCGCCGGGCGGTCGACGCCCTGACGGCGGCCCCGCGGCAGGCCGTGGCCTACTACACGGGCCTGATCGGGGAGGGGCTCGGCCTGGTGCGGGCCATGGGCGGCGCGATCGACGAGGCCAGCCTCGCCGCCCGGGCGAACGCCTACGCGGCCTTCCTGGCGCTGAAGGAGGCCGCCGGCCAGGAGCGGGCCGCCGCCTCGGCGGTCTTCGCCTCCGGCACCCTCGACCTCGCGGCCGCCCGCCGCCTCGCGACCCTCGCGGCCGACCAGGCAACCTATGCCGGCCTGTTCCGGGCCGGCGCCGAAGCGGAGCAGGCGAACCTGCTCGACGCCGCGGAGGCGACCGAGCCGTCCCGCGCGGTCGCCCGCCTGCGCGCGGGCGTGCAGGAGACGATGCCGGGGACGCCCCCGGCCTTCCGCGACGCGCCGGGGTGGTTCCGCCTCGCCACGCAGCGGATCGACACCCTCAAGGGCGTGGAGGATCGGCTCACCGCCGACCTGATGGCGGCCGCGGGGGCGGCGCACGCCCGCGCCGAGCGGATGCTGGCCCTCTGGGCCGCCGGCGGGCTCGCCCTGTTCGCCCTCTCGGCCGGTCTCGCGGTCTGGCTCGGCACGGCCATCGCCCGGCCGCTCTCCCGGATGGCCGGGGTGCTGACCGCGATCGGCCGGGACGCGGGCACGGCCGACCTGACCATCCCGACCGGCGGGCCGCGCGAGGTCCAGGCGATCGCCGCGGCCGCCCTGGCGTTCCGCGACAGCGTCGCCGAGCGCCGGGCGGCCCGGGCCGCGCAGGAGCGGCTCGCCGCCGAGACCGCGGCGGCCCAGCGCGCGGCCGCCCTCGGCCTCGCCGACAGCTTCGAGCGCCAGGTCGGCGGGATCGTCGAGGCCGTCTCGGCGGCGGCGGCCCAGCTGGAGGCCTCCGCGCACGGGATGGCGCGGGCCGCCCAGGACACGACCGATCTGAGTCGGGCGGTGGCGGTGTCGGCCGATTCGGCCGCCCGCTCGGCCGACACGGTGGCGGCGGCCACCGAGGAGCTCACCGCCTCGGTCCGGGAGATCGGCGTGCAGGTCGGGTCCTCGGCGGACCTCGCGGCGAACGCCACGCGGAGCGCCGACGGCATGGCCGGGGAAGTCCACCGCCTCGCCCAGGCGGCCGGCAGCATCGGGGAGATCGTCGCGATCATCTCGCAGATCGCCGGCCAGACCAACCTGCTGGCGCTCAACGCCACCATCGAGGCGGCCCGCGCCGGGGAGGCCGGCCGCGGCTTCGCGGTGGTGGCCGCCGAGGTCAAGACGCTCGCGGAGCAGACCGCCAGGGCCACCGAGGAGATCGCCGGCAAGGTCGCGGAGATCACCGGATCGACCGAGGCCTCGGTCCGGTCGATCGGCGGCATCACGGCGGTGATCCGCGACCTCGCGCGGATCGGCGCCGAGATCGCCGCCATGGTCGAGCAGCAGGGCGCGGCCACCGCGGAGATCGCCCGGACCACCGCGCAGACCTCGCAGGACACACGCGGCGTCTCGGGCCACATGGCGGGTGTCGGCGCGGCGGCCGGCACGGCGAGCCAGGGCTCCGCCCAGGTGCTGCGGGCGGCGGCCGACCTGTCCCGGCAGGCGGGCGACCTGCGCGGCGCCGTCGAAGGGTTCCTGGCCCGGGTCCGCGCGGCCTGAAGAGAGGCTTCCGGCGGGTCGAGACCTCTGGCGGCGTCGGGAACCGTCTCGGCGCGAGGCGGCCCGGGGATCCGATGACGGGCTTGCGGCCGCCACGACACGCCGCGCTCCCTGGGCGGCACAGCGATCCAGGACTTCGAGGCCGAACGAGCCGACCGCCACGAAGGCTCCGCGCCGGCCGCGAGAGGGCACGGGGACGGTGCACGCCCGGAACCCCGGGGCTTCAGCGCGGGATCCGGGCCGGATCGCCTCCGGGTTTCCGGCCCCGTCGGGAATCAGTCGGGAATCGCGAAGCCGATCGACAGACACAGGGCCGCGACGGCCGTCAGGGCCATGGCGGCCTGACGGACCTGACGCCAGCGCGCGCTGCGCGCGCGCTCCTCCGGGCTGGCGCCGAGCTGGAGCTCGTCGTCGAAGCCCGTCACGAAGGATTCGAAACTCGGGAAGGCGCGCCGCGCGAGCCAGATCCACACGCCGACGGCGATCAGGCCGAGGACCCAGCCGCCGTAGGTAAACGCATCGTCCAACATCCGGCGCAGCCCTCGAGACGACGCCCCCCTCGCGACTTATTCTACGGGAAGTTGCGAAGATTGCCTAGGCGGAAGAAGGGCTTCCGGTGGCGGTTCCGTGTTTCCGAACGTGTCTCGCCGGGACCGATCGGGTGCCGGTCCGGCCGCGTCCCCGTCGCGCGTCCGTCACGGCCCCGGCGGGTTCCTGTCGCTCCCCTGTCAGTCTCTTGTCAGTCTCTCGCGCGGCCGAGGGCGTAGAGGGTGATGGCGGCGGCGTTCGAGACGTTGAGGCTGCGGATCGCGCCGGAGAAGGGGATCCGGGCCAGGACGTCGCAGCAGCCCCGGGTCCGCTCGCGCAGGCCCTTGCCCTCGGCACCCAGCACGATCACCAGCGGCCGCGCGATCGTCAGCGCGTCGAGGCTCTCGGGCGCGTCCGAATCGAGGCCGACCCGGGTGAAGCCGCGCTCGCCCAGGGCGATCAGGGCCTCGGCGAGGTTCCGGACGGTCACGAAGGGCACGTGCTCCAGGCCGCCGGAGGCGGATTTCGCCAGGACCCCGGTGGCGCCCGGCGCGTGGCGCGCCGTGGTGACGATCCCGGCGACCCCGAAGGCCGCGGCGGTGCGCACGATCGCCCCGACATTGTGCGGGTCCGTGATCTGGTCGAGCGCCAGCAGCAGCGCGTCGGCGGGCAGGTCGTCGAGGCCGGGCGCGGGCAGGGGTTCGGCCTCCAGGTACAGGCCCTGGTGGACGGCGTCCGGGCCGAGCAGGCGGCCGATGTCGCTCGGCCGCACCAGTTCCGGGGTGATCCGCACGGCGCCGCCGAACTCGGCTTCCAGGCGCGCGGCCGCGTTCTCGGTGGCGAGCAGCCGATGCAGGCCGCGCTGGGCGTTGCCCAGGGCCTGCACGACGGGATGCCAGCCGTAGAGCACGGTCGGCCCGTCGCCGCCCTCCTCCCACGGGCGGGACGCCCCGCCCGGGCGACCTCCGGACCGGGGGGCGGGGCGCCGGGGCCCGTGCGGGCGGGGCCGGGCGGGGCGTCCGCCGGGCGGCCGGGCGTCGTCGCGGCGATCCGTCATCGGGCCGCGATCGGCGAAGGGGCCCTGGGTCGGGCGAGGCTGGGTCGGGCGAGGCTGGGCCAGACGAATTCGGGCAAGGGGGGCATCGGCGCGCTCTTCTCTGAGGGCCCTGTCGGAAGGAGCCGAGAAACCGGGCGGCATCGCGCGCGTCAAGCCGGCATCACACCGGGAACTGCCGGCAGCCCTCGGGGATCCAGGGCCAGGACGATCGACGGAGCGCGCCGGCACGGCACCGGATTCCGTCGCCGACCCGTCAAGTCGGGACGGTCCTCCCACGTAGGAATGTGGAAAACGAACTCATATTCCCTTTGTGACCTGTGCATGTGCGGGCGCGACACGGTCGTTCGTCAGAACGAACGGGCTGATCCGCAGTAGGAAGATTATCTGGACGAATCTCTCAGAGAGTCAGTTCAGAAAGTTATATGAGGTGGCGAATTCCGCATCTGTGCCAGGGCCTTGGTCTGCATTCGCGCATTCGACTCTGCGCCGGCCCGCATCGGACTCTGCGTCGCGGCGTATCCGATTCTGCGCCCGGACGGCCGGTCGGCGTATCGGAATCTGCGCGGCGGCGTATCCGATTCGGCGCGAATCGGGGCCCGGAGCGGTGAATAACGGGGACGGACACCGAGCGGTCCCGCGTATCGGACTCTGCGTGGGATCGCCGGGGGAGCGGGGCCCGTATCGAACTCTGCGCGTGCCGGCCCGGGAGCCGGCCGTGAAGGGAGCAGTGTCGGCCCGCTTTCCGGCGCGTCCCCGCGACCGGGGAAGCGTGGATAGCCGGGACAAGGCCGATCGGACGGGGGCCGCGGCGGGCGAATCGTGGCATGGCAGGATCGGGCCGTCCGTCCGCCTGGCGGATCGACGGCCCGTGTACCGCGGGCCGAGGGGCGATGAGCATCGAGGAGAAGATCGCCGGGATCCACGACCCGGACCTGCGGGCCGAGATCGAGGCGGCGCGCGGCGGCTTCCTGTTCGCGCAGATCGTCGAGCACGTGCTGCACCGTCAGCGCGAGCGCGACGCACAGGCCGCCCTCCTGGGGGAGGAGGAGAGCCGCCGGGCCGGGCTGTCCCGCGACCAGCGCCGCCGCGACGCGGTGCGCCTCGTGATCGAGAACGAGCCGGCCGTCCCGTCGAGCCTCCAGCACATCCACTCGGTCCTGGCGCTGTGCGGCCTGCCCTACCGGGACCCCGGGCCGGTGCGGGAATTCTCCCGCAGCTACGGCCGCAACTCGCTCAACCTGATCGCCGGCCGGATCAAGGACCCGGAGACCGGCGCCTTCGAGCCCCAGGGGCTGCCCTACGGCCCGAAGGCCCGGCTGGTCCTGCTGCACCTCTGCACCGAGGCCGTGCGCCAGCGCAGCCCCACCGTGAAGGTGGCCGAGACCCTGTCGGGCTTCATGCGGGAGATGGGCTTCGCGGTCACGGGGGGCGAGCGGGGCACCATCCGCCAGTTCAAGGAGCAGCTGAACCGGCTGGCCGCCTGCTCCATGCAGATCGGCCTCTGGGACGGGCGCGACAGCGCGACCACCCTCAACGTCCCGCCGTTCCGCAGCCTGGAACTGTGGCGCCCCCGCGCCGGGGAGGGGGACGACGAGGCCGGCCGCACGGTGCGCTTCGATCCCGAATTCTACGAGACCCTGATCCGGCACGCCCTGCCGGTGGACCTGCGGGCGGCCCGGGCCTTCTCGGGCTCGGCGCGCAAGCTCGACCTGCTGTTCTGGACCGGCTACCGCCTGCGGTCCCTGCAGCGGCCGCTCCGCCTGACCTGGGCCAACCTCCACGCGCAGTTCGGGGCCGAGAACGCCTCGATCCGCAGCTTCCGCCAGGCGTTCAAGGCCGATCTCGCGCATCTGCGCGAGGTGTTTCCGCGGCTGCCGCTGGTGCTCGACGACGGCGGGCTGACCCTGCACCCGGCCGATCCCAGCACGCTGCTCGTGCCGCCTCGCCCTGCGGCTAAGGGAATACGGAAGCGGCTCAAAGAATAGAACAGGGATCGCTGCCTCTCATTCCCTAAGGGAATGGCTGCCTGACGGAATATGTGACGGTGGCTATTCCCTGAATGGCGCGGAATGAGATATGTGTTCCGTCCGCCTGGAAGGAACATCACGTGGCCCTGTCGGATTCCGAGATCGCGGCGCGGCTCGCCGCGCTGCGACGCCAGCGCGAGGCGCTCGATCGGGAGATCGCCGATCTCGTCCTCTACCAGGAGCTCGGCCGCCGGTTGGCGGCCGGCGGAGCGGACGCGCGGCCGGACCCGGTCCTGAAGCCCGATCCGCCGGCGGGCCTCGGCCGAGACGTGGCCGACGGGCCGCCGCGGGGGCGGGACGTACGGGACGTCCTAGAGGCCCGGTCCGGATCGCTTGCCGACGCGGCGGGCGCGGACCCCGGGCACTGGGGCGCGCGGGCCGGTCCGGCGGCGCGGTCCGCGGGGGCGCCCGGTCCCGTCGGCGCCGCCGGACCGATCCCGCCGGCGATCGCCTTCACGGAGGACGCAGCCGGCGCCCGCCGCTACGGCCGGGCCGTGGTGCAGGCGGCCTGCGCGGCGATCGCGCGGGCGGGCCGGCCGCTGCACGCGGCCGAGATCCTGGAGGTGCTCGCCGGGCAGGGCTTCACCCTTCCCGGCCGGGATCCGGTGGCGGCCCTGAACACGCGCCTGTGGAAGCGGTCCGGGCCGGGCGGCCCCCTGAACCGGGTCGCCGAGGCCACCTACGCCCTGGCATCCATCCCGGGATCCGCCCCGGCGTGGCCGGGGCCGGAGCCCGCCTGAGGGGCGCCGGTCACGAAGACGTGAGGCCGGACCCCGCCGGCTCCCCCATATTGGGGGGGCGCCGCGACGGGCGATCTGCTTGGCTGCGCGCCGGCAGACGGCGTCCCGGCCGGGGAGGACGTGCATGGACAGGATCGGCCGTGATCGGATGATCGGGCGGGCGCGATGACCGCGGCGCTCGCCGCGCCGGCCACGCAGGTCTGCGCCTTCATGCTCGGCTGCGCGCTGATCCACGTCGCCCGCGCCCACGCCGACCGGATCACGCGGCTCCTCGCCGTCACGGCGGTCGGCGCGGCCGTGCTGGTGCTTCTCGTCGCTTCCCTCGACTACGCGCCGGAAGGCGGAACCTTCGACGAGGTCACCGTCTACGCGGCCTCCTGATCCGGCCGCCCGATCCGACCGCTTGGCCCATCAGGGGCCGCTCAGTTGACCAGGCAGAAGCCCTGACCGGTGCCGATCCGGCGCTCCTGCGCGCACCAGGGCTTGGACGCGCCGGGGCCGGTCGCCGGAACCTTCAGGCTGGCGGTCGTCTGCGCGGGGTCGGCGGCGGTGCCGCGGAGGGTGAGGCTGCCGACGGGCACCCGGCCGGGTGCGGGCCGGAGCGCGACCGGATCGGAGCCGGCCTCCGCTCGCGATCCCGGCGCGACCGCGCCGTCCGGTGCCGGGAGCGCGGGGCTCGCCGCCACCGGTTGCACCGGGTCGGGCGGGCTCAGGGTCGCGAGGCCGGGCATGTCCTGCGCCGCCGCGGCGCCGCACAGGACCAGGCAGGCGGCCGAGGCCGCGAGGAACCTGATCATCGACGAAGCTCCTGACGAGAACCATTCCGCCGGCCGGTCCCGCGGGCCGGACCTGCCGTGAGGCTGAGTCTGGCCTCCCGCTCGTTAAAGGGGCGCGAAGATTCAGGATTAACCGGTTTTGAAGATCGCCGTCTCCCCGGAGGCGGACAGCCTTGACGGCCCGCGCGGCGGGCCGCCGTCGTCCGGGAATGGAGGCCCGGCGACCGGGTGCGGACGCGGCGCGGAGCCGCTCCCGATCGCGCCGGGAACGGCTCCGCGCCGTCGTTTCGGGCCGTGTCGCCGCGAACCGGTCCGGGTGCGGCGGCGCGCCCTCCGCCCGACGGGTCTCGCCGCCGGCGGAGGGCGCCAGGGTCCTCAGTGCGCCGGGGCCGCCACCGCGGCGGCGAGCCGGTCGTGCGGGACACCCGACCCGCCCACCACCGCGATCCGGCTGCCGCCGGCGCTGCGCCGGCTCGCCCAGTCGCCGATCATCTCCAGGCAGGTGTGGTCGATGGCCGCGAGGTTGTCGGTGGCGAGGCGGACCTCGCCGCCCGCGGGGGTCCGCTCCAGGGCCGCCGTGAGGCTCGGCAGCTGCAGGAAGGTCGCCGCCCCCGACAGGCGCAGCTCCGGCACGCCGGGCACTTCGGGGGCCGCCGCGTGCTCGATCCGGAGCCGTCCCTTGCGCAGGCTCGGCAGGGCCTGAATCAGGCTCAGGGCGAGGCCGGTGAGCACCCCGGTGAGCAGGTCCACCGCCACCACGGTGGCCATCGTGGCGAGCCAGATCGCCGCGGTCAGCCAGCCGTAGCGGGCCTGCAGGTGCAGGGCGTGGGCCGGGCTCGCCAGCCGCCAGCCGGTGACCACCAGGATGCCGGCGAGGCTCGCGGTCGGCACCAGGGCCAGCAGCCAGGGCAGCACCAGCAGGAACGCCAGGATCCAGGTCCCGTGCATCACCGTGGCGGCGCGGCTGACGGCGCCCGCCTGCACGTTGGCCGACGAGCGCACGATCACCCCGGTCATCGGCAGCGCGCCGGCGAGCCCGCAGATCAGGTTGCCGATGCCCTGCGCGCCGAGTTCGCGGTTGAACTGGGTGCGGGGACCGTCGTGCATCCGGTCGACGGCGGCCGCCGAGAGCAGGCTCTCGGCGCTGGCGATCACGGCGATGACCAGGGCCATGATCAGGATCTCGGCCTCGGCGAGGCGCGCCCAGGATTCGGCCGCCGGCAGGGCGAGGCCGGAGAACAGGGCCTCCGGCACCGCCACGCGCTTGACGGCGAGATCCCCGAATCCCGCCACGAGGCTGCCCGCCAGCACGCCGACGAGCGCCCCGGGCAGGAGCCGGAGCCGCGCCGGGCGCAGCCGCTCCCAGGCGACCATCGCCGCGATGGTGATCCCGCCGACGATCACGGCCCCGGTGCGGTCGCCCGTGCCGGTGACGAAGTTGAAGAACGCGGCCGGGATCGCCACGAGGTTGTCGAGGCCGCTCGCCCGGGGGAGGGCGTCGGTCAGGACGTGGATCTGGGCCAGCACGATCAGGATCCCGATGCCGGCCAGCATGCCGTGCACCACGGCCGGCGAGATCGCCCGGAACCAGCCGCCGACCCGCAGGGCGCCGGCGACGAGCTGGACGAGGCCCGCCACCACCAGGACGGGACCCAGGGCGTCGAGACCGTGCGCCTGCACGAACCCGTAGACGATCACGGCGAGCCCGGCGGCGGGCCCGCTGACCTGGAGCGGCGAGCCAGCGAGGAGGCCGACCACGATGCCGCCGACGATGCCGGTGATGAGGCCGCGCTCCGGCGGCACGCCGGACGCGATGGCGATGCCCATGCACAGGGGCAGCGCCACCAGGAAGACCACCACGGAGGCGGGCAGGTCCCGGGCGAGGCTCGCCCGGACGGCGCCGTCCGGGGCGAGGGCGCTCTGCAGGCTCGTGGTCAGGCGGCCGGGGGCGCGCATGGTCAGGCCGCCTGCAGGCGGCTGCTGGCGGAGGAATCCTGCGCCACGGGCATGTCGGCCCCGGCGATCGGCCGGAATTGCCCGCTCGCGCCGTCGTAGGCCAGGAGGGCACCGGTCTCGATCTCGAAGAACCAGCCGTGCAGCCGCAGGGAGCCCTTGGCCAGGGCGGCGGCGACGCTCGGATGGGTGCGCAGGTTGGCGAGCTGGACCACCACGTTCTCCAGGGCCAGGGCGTGGTGGCGGGCCTGGGCGTCCATCCCCTCGGGATAGGCCTCGCAGACGATCCGCTCGGCGGCCTCGGCGTGGCGCAGCCAGGCCGCGACGCTGGGCATCCGCTTGAGCAGGTCCCGGTTCATCAGCCCCTTCATGGCGCCGCAATCCGAGTGGCCGCAGACCACGATGTCGCGCACGCCGAGGGCCACCACGGCGTACTCGATCGCCGAGGAGACGCCGCCGACCACGTCGGAGGCCGGGGGCACGATGTTGCCGGCGTTGCGGCAGACGAACAGGTCTCCGGGTCCCGCCTGGGTGATGTGCTCGGGCGAGACCCTGGAATCCGCGCAGGCGATGATCAGCGCGCTCGGGTGCTGACCGTCGCGCACCAGCTGCTGGTACATCTGCCGCTGGCCGGGGAAGACGCTGCCCTGGAAGCTGGCGATGCCCTGGATGAGGTTGTTCATGAAGGGTCCCTGAGGCCGGGAGAACCGGAAGGCGAGAACGGGGAAGGGCGATGCGCCGGAGTGCGCAGCGGTGTTCGGTCGGCTCCGCCCGGCCGGAGGGGCCGGGCGGCGGGTCTCGGTGTCGGGTGACGTGTCGGGTGTCGCGTCGGAGGCCCGGCCTCCGAAGTCTCAGCGACGGACCCGGCGGCGCTCCGCGGTTCCGGAGGCCCAGTGCGGGTCGACGACCTGGCCGCGCGCCACGGTGGCCCCAGCCCTGTCGTGAACCATCGGCGCCCCGAGGAGCTGCCCGGACCCGGAGCGCTGCGAGTGCAGCGAGCGCGGGTCGTGGTGCGGGTCGTTGATGTAGGAGCTCATGTGGCCGCCGCCGGCAGCCTGCCGGCTCCCGCCGCCGCCTTCGCCCGCCTGCGCCGCCAGGGGCGCTCCGAGGATTCCGACCACGAGGCCGAGGGCGAGGCCGAAGGCGGGACCGGCCGCGTGGCCGCGAACCGGGAGATGTCGGAACTGGGTGCGGGACTGGATCATGACGTTTCCTCGCTGTTCGACTTGTGGCGAGGGACACCGCATCCCTGCCGATAAGTCGACCCTAGTCTACATTTTCGGAATAGCGTGTGCGCATCGGCACATTGTATCGACGAAAGCTTTAATCCGTGGCGTAAGTACTATCGTGTGCGTCCGCGCACGTCTTTGTCCATCTTGAGAGAGCGGCCGGGATTAAGGACAGATCTGGCGCCGACGGCGCGGAGCGTGTCCTTCCGGCGCGTGTCCTTCCGGCGCGAGTCCGCGGCGCGCAGGGCCGCGCGGCCGCCCTCGCACCGCGGACGCGCGCGCTGTCGGGTGCGGTCGGGACGACGGTCGCCCGGGCCGGAGCGGGGTCAGGCCCGTCCGGTGTGGAGACGCGTCACGGGCAGGGGATTGGCCGCCACGTAGACGAGGCCGCCGGCCTCGTAGGTGAGGCTGGCGGTCCTGCCTCCGGCGAGGCCCCGCTCGAGCAGGCGGGTGCCGAACCCCCTCCGCGACGGCGAGACGACCGGCGGGCCGCCGCACTCGCGCCAGGTCAGCCGCAGGGTCTCGGTGTCCGGACCCGCCTCCACCGTCCAGGCCAGCGCGGCCCGCCCGCCCGGAACCGACAGGGCGCCGTGCTTGACCGCGTTGGTGCACAATTCGTGCAGGATCATCGTGAGCGCGAGGGCGCCCTCGGGCGGCAGCCGCAGGTCGGGGCCGTCCAGGGTGATGCGCGGGGTGTTCGCACCCGGAGCGTCCCGGTCCGCAGGGTCACGATCCGAAGTCTCCCGACCGGAGGAATCCCGGTTCGAGGGATCGCCGCTCGCGGGGTCCGGACCCAGGAAGGGCCGCACCGCCTGGGCGGCGATGCCGCGCAGATCCGCGCTCGCCCAGCTCTCGCGGGTCAGGATGTCGTGGGCGCGCGACAGGGCGAGGAGCCGCGCCTCGAAGGCGTCGCGCCCGGCCGCCGCGCCGGCGCCCAGATTCTTCAGGCTCTGCGCCGCCATCGCCTGCACGGTGGCGAGGGTATTCTTCACCCGGTGATTGAGTTCGTCGATCAGCAGCCGGTGGGTCTCGGCGCGCCGGGCCCGCTCGTCCGCCGCCGCCGCGAGGGCGTCGGCGATCGTCGCGCCCTCGCGCACGAGGGAGCGGGGCAGCGTCGGCAGGGGCTGGTCGCGGCCCAGGGTCTCGGCGGCGACCGCCAGATCCAGCAGGGGGCGGGCGATCAGGCCCGCGAGCAGCCACGCGAGCAGCGCCGCCGCGAGAGCCACCGCGCTGCCCGCCGCCAGGATGCCCCCGCGCAGGGCCGCCACCGAGGTCAGGGCCCGGTCGGCCGTCTGCCGCACCACCACCTGCCAGCCGAGGCCCGGATAGTCGCGGTGGCCGGCCGTGGACGCGCGGGCGCTGAGATACGCGGCGCCGTCCGGCCAGGGGCCGACCCGGCTCGTGCCCTCCGGATCGAGGGGCCGGCCGCCCGCCAGGACCGAGCGGGGCAGGGGGGCGCCCTGCAGGGCGGGCGGCCCGAGGAGCACGGTGCCGTCGCGGGACAGGATCAGGATCTCGGCGCCCTGGCGGTGGCCCCGGAGGCCAGCCTCGAGGATGCGGGCCATGTCGCGCGCCCAGGTCCAGTCGAGATGGGCGGCCAGCACCCCGAGGACGCGGCCGTCCGGCGCCCGCACCGGCGCCGCGACGTCGAGGAGCCGCAGGGGCTCGCGCGCCGCCGCGCGCGCGGCGGCCTCGTCCGGGGGCATCAGCGCCTCGAGGAGCTTGGCCGGGTGCACGTCGCCCACGTAGGGGCCCGCGCGGCCGCCGCGGAAATAGTCGCGGCCGGAGACGTCGGCGCCCTCCAGGGCGCCGGTGCTGGTGACGGAGAAGCGCCCGTCGGCGTCCATCAGCCCGATGATCGAGTAGGCCGGGTAGGTCGCCTGGAGCCGCTCCAGCACGGCGCGCTTGGCGGCCGTTCCGGTCCCGGGATCGCGCAGACTGTCCGAGGCGGCGGCGATCTGGATGTCGCGCCAGCGCTCGAACATCCCGATATCGAGGCCCCGGGCCATCTGACCGGCGATCTCGGCGAGCTGGCCGCCGACCTCCGCCTCGAGCCGTCGGGTCGCCTCGCGGCTCACCAGGGCGGCGAGCGTCAGGGTCGTCAGGAAGCCGAGCGTGCCGAAACCCAGGGCCAGCACGACGCGCAGCCGCGGCGCGCGCCACCGGTCACGCCATCCGCCGCGGCGGCCGGTCCGGTCCGCGGGGCCGGCGCAGGGCGCCGCAAGGGATTCCGATCGCGCGACCGCTTGCATCCGATCTCCCTGGGATCGGCCGGCTCCCGGTGGAGGGAGATCGTGCCCGCGATCCCGTCTCAGCACGCGGGGCAGGCCTCAGCAAGGCGGAAACGGGCCTCGGCGATGCAGAATTTCTATCGGGAGTTGCAAATCTGCACGCCGTCGTCCCCCCGCCTCGTCCGGGTGCGGTCCGGGCTGCCGGCCGGGGCCTCAGTCCTCGAGAAGGGCGTGGGCCGCCCGGACCAGGAGCCCGCCCGGCCGGCGCAGGGCGTCGAGCACCGAGAAGTGCTCGGCCCCGGGGACCGGCAGCAGGGAGCCGGGGGCGTGGGCCGCCGCCCGCAGGGCGTGCAGGTTGCGGGCGTCGTGGATCAGCGCCGGCAGTTCGCGGGAGCCGTAGGCGATGCAGAGCGGCTTCGCGATTACCGGGAGCCGCAGGGGCGACAGGGTCTCGATCTCGCCGTCGGTGAGGCTCAGCTTGGCGTCCAGGGAGGTCTGGCGGATCGGCGCGAGGTCGTAGACGCCGGAGATCGCCAGACCCGCCGCCACCGCCGGATGGCCGAGCTGCATCGCGGTGAGCAGCCCGCCCGCCGACCAGCCCGACAGGATCAGGGGACCGCGGATCCCGCGCGCGGCCCCGTGGGCGGCCAGCCAGTCGAGGGCCGCGCCGATCTCCGCCACGATCCGGGAAAGGCTCGCCTCCGGCGCCAGGGTGTAGCCGACCATCGCCACCGACCAGCCGGCGGCGTTCGGGCCCTCCGCGAAGCAGGCGAACAGCTCCCGGGCGCCCCGCTGCCAGTAGCCCCCGTGGATGAAGACCAGACAGGGCGCCGCCGCGTCCCGCGCCGGGTAGAGGTCGAGGGCGTTGCGGGCGCCGGGGCCGTAGGGCACGTCGAGGCCCGCCGGATGCGCCGCCCGATAGGCGGCCGAGGCCGCGTCCCGGGCGGCCACCTGGGCGGCGCTGTCGGCCACCGCGCGGGTGTTGTCGTAGCAGGCGTCCCGCGCCTCCTGCGCGAGGGTGTCCCAGCGGCGGCGCGGATCCGCGGGGGTCGGATCGTCCAGGCGGAACTCCAGCACCATCGTGTCCGTCTCGGGCCGCTGCGGTCGCCCGCACCATGGCAGGCGGCCGGGCCCGGGTCGAGGCGGTTCAGAAGCCGGGCGCGGCACCCGGGACGGTGCCGCCGTAGCCCCAGCCCGTGAGCGGTGGCGCCGCGACCCGCTCGCGCGTCGCCGGCGCGACCGTGCGGGCGAGGGGCCGGGGCCGCTGCCAGACCCGCCAGAGCGGCCGGTCGCGCGCCGCCATGCGGGCGAGGGTCAGGTCCATGTCGGAGGCCGCGCGGTGATGCGGTCGCCCGGCGGGGGGCGCGGCCTGCCGGCGGGCCTCGGCCGGGGCGGCCAGCAGCAGGGCCGTTGGCAGGAGGAGCGTCGACAGGAGGACGGCGAGGATCGGGGCGGGACCGGGACGCATGGTCGGGGCTCCGGGACGAGCGGGCCGAAGGGGCCCTACCCGGCGGCTACGCCCGAAGGTCGTCCCGGTTCCGGAGCGGCGCCGGCCGGGCCGGGCATTGCCCTGGATCCCCGGAAGGCCGAGAACTCCGGCGGACGCCGCGCCCCTCCGAAACCGATTCGGGAGGGTCGGTGTGCCGGCCGCGGCCCGGCCGAGACCTGGCCAAGACCTCCCCACGACATGGGATCCATGACAGAGTCCGCACAGACCGCCACGCCGCGCCCCGGCACGCCCGATCCGGCGGCGCTGCTCGCCGCGCTCGTCGCCTTCGACACGGTGAGCGCCCGCTCGAACCTGCCTCTGATCGACTGGGCGGAGGCCTATTGCCGCGACCTCGGCGCCGCGGTCGAGCGGGTGCCGGATCCGACGGGCCGGAAGGCGGCGCTGCTGGTCAGCGTCGGGCCGTTCGAGACGCGCCCCGGCTACGTGCTCTCCGGCCACAGCGACGTGGTGCCGACCGACGGCCAGCCCTGGTCGTCGGACCCGTTCGTCCTGCGGGAGGAGGGCGGGCGGCTCTACGGGCGCGGCACCTCCGACATGAAGGGGTTCCTCGCGGTCTGCCTCGCGCTCCTGCCCGAGATGGTCGCGGCGGAGCTCGCCACCCCGATCCACATCGCGATCTCGTACGACGAGGAGATCGGGTGCCTCGGCGTGCGCCCGCTGATCGCCCGGATGCTCGAGCGCGTGCCGCGGCCGCTCGGCTGCTTCGTGGGCGAGCCGACCGGAATGGACGTGGTGGTCGGCCACAAGGGCAAATCGGCCGCCCGCCTCACCTTCCGCGGCAAGGCCAGCCACTCGGCCCTGGCGCCCCAGGGGGTCAACGCGGTCGAGTACGCCGCCCGCTTCATCGAGCATGTCCGCCTGTCGGCGGAGGCCATCGCCCGGGACGGCGCCCGCGACGCGCTCTACGACGTGCCCCACACCACCGGCCTGTCGAGCGTGGTCCGGGGCGGATCGGCGCTCAACATCGTGCCCGACAGCTGCAGCGTCGAGTTCGAGTACCGGGCGATCGGCGCGGACGATGCCGCCGCGCTGGCAGCGTCCGCGATCGCCTACGCCACCGGGACGCTGGCGCCGCTGATGCGGGCCGGCGATCCGGCCTGCGGCGTCGCGGTCGAGCCGCTGATCGATTATCCGGGCCTCGACACCGATCCGGAGGCGGCGATCGTGACCCTGGCCAAGTGCCTCGCGGGCCGCAACGGCCACGCCAAGGTCTCGTACGGCACGGAGGGCGGGCTGTTCGAGCGGCTCGGCGGCGTGCCGGCCGTGGTGATCGGGCCGGGCTCGATCGCGCGCGCCCACCGGGCGGACGAGTACGTCACCCGGGACGAACTCGCGGCCTGCGCGGGCTTCGTGCGGCGGCTGATCGGCGCCTGCGTGACCGGCTCCGCGGCGGCGTCCCAGGGTGCGCTCCCGGGCTGAACCGGCCTCCGCGCCGGTCGGGCGCGCCGCCGGTCCGCGGAGCCTCCGCCGCGCGGCGCGATCTCACCAGGGCGATCTCACGAGGGCGATCTCACCAGGGGATGCGGCCGAAGCGGTCGATCAGCCGCCGGTACTCGGCCTCGCTCTCGGCCCTCGACGTCCCGCCCTGGCCGACATCCGAGCTTCCGGAGCCCGGATGCACGAGGCGGCACACCAGCGGCAGGACGAAGCCGTGGCGCGCGAGCTGCACGTTGGGGCCGCCGAGCTGGAGGACGTTGGCGAGCCACGGGCGGACCAGGGCCGCGTGCTGCAGCGTGACGGGCGCCGTCGCCTCGACGAGGTGGGCGCGGCGCAGGCCGGTCTCGGCGAGGCGGCCGAGCCACTCGTTGTCGTAGTGCCACTTCGCGGCCGGGCTGATCGCGCCGACCTGCGCGAAGGTGGTCCGCCGCATCAGCCAGCCCGACGGCGTCGCGAAGTCGTTGATCCGCACCACCTCGCCGGCCTCGTCGGTCTCGAGCTGGGTCGAGGAGACGAAATCGAAGCGGTCCAGGGCGCGGACGGCGACGCCCAGATAGGGCGGCAGCCAGCGATCGTCGTCCTCGAGGAAGCCGACGAGGTCCCAGCTGTCGTCGACGGCGGCGATGGCGGCGTTCAGCGCGGGGATCTGGCCCTTGCGCGCGCCGCGCGCGAAGGTGACCTGCGGGTGCGCGGCGAGCCGTGCCGGGATCTCGGTCCCGGGATCGGTCCCGACGAAGAAGTGGATCGTCGCCGGCCGGTCGAGCTCCTGGGCGTTGGCGCTCGCGATCGCGTGTTCCAGGAAGTACGGGCCGGCCTCTCCGGCCAGGGTCGAGGGTTTGAGCCGCGACGGCGTGATGATCGCGATTCGCATGGTCAAGGCTCGCCGGTTCTGCAGATACGGTTTGCGGTCCGGTTCCCCCGATCTGCGCGCCGTCACGCGTGATCACCGCGCGTCGACCGAGAGAGACTTGCAGAACTGGAGCCGAGACGGGACCGTGCCTGTCAAGTCTCGGCCGGTCGGTTCGGGTTGAGTTCAATAATGGTCGAAAAGATTTCGAGCTACTGTATACATCGCGATCGATCAATCGACCGAGAATCGATCCGAAATTCTGAAAATTTCCGGTGTTCCATTATTTTCGCGAAACGGCTTGAATCATTGTTGCCGCGATGCCACCCTCGCTCGAAGAAGCGCGGCATGCCGGGCGGCAGAGCCCCTCCCGGCCGGCACCGGCCCGTCGCGGAGGAAACCTTCCCGCCGCTCGCGGCTTGGATCAGCGCCTTGGATCACCGCCTTGGATCAGCGGTCCGCACCGGGCCGGGTTGAGGGAGACCCTTCAGAGCATGGCCAGCCTCAGCGTCGCGATCGCGTTCGGCGTCCGCCTGCTCCTCGTGCTGCTGTTCCTGCCGTTCAGCGCCCTCGACAAGATCCTGAACTTCAGGGGCGCGGTCGGGCAGGCGCGGCAGGCCGTGCACGCCACCGCGCCCGCGGTGGCGCTGATCCTGATCGGGCTCTGCGTCGAGATCGGGATGTCGCTGTGCATCCTGACCGGGACCGCCGACCGGGCCGCCGCCTTCGTGCTCGCCGGCTATTGCGGGGTGACGGCGCTGCTGTGGAAGCAGTTCTGGGTGCCGGGGGATTTCTGGGCCGGGGGCAGGGGCCGCGAGCTGTTCTGGGACTTCCTGAAGAACTTCGCGCTGGCGGGCGGCTTCCTGCTCATCACCTTCGGCACCGGCGCCGGGACGGTCCAGGACTTCCTCGCCGATCCGCTCGGATCGACCCATCCCTACGCGATCGCCGACCGGGCCCGGCCGTAGCGGGGCGCGGTCTGCGGGGCTTGGCGCGGCGGGGCCCTCAGCCCCTCAGCCCTTCGGCACGGTGGCTTCCATGGACGGGCGGCGCTCGAACTCCGTGTACCAGGCGGCGACCGCCGGGCGGCCCTCCCGCCACGCGAGATCGGGGAAGCGCAGGTCCAGGTAGCCGAGCGCGCAGCCCAGCGCGACCGTGCCGATATCCAGCGCCGGCATCCCGCCGACCAGGCTCTCGAACCGGTCCAGCGCCGCGCGGATCTTGCCGACCTGACCGGCTTCCCAGGCGTCCCAGCGCCGGGGCTCGGGACGCAGCACCCGCTCGTAGCGGGTGAGCAGCGCCGCATCGAGCAGGCCGTCGGCGAGCGCCTGCCGGGTCAGCGCGTCCCAGCGGGCGGCGCCCTCGGGGAACAGGCGCGGGCCGGCGGAGAGGTTGTCGAGATACTCGCAGATCACCCGGCTGTCGTAGAGGGCTGTGCCGTCCTCCAGCACCAGGGCGGGGATCTTGCCCAGCGGATTGTGGGCGGCGACCTCCGCGGAGGGGCCGGTCGGCGAGGCCCCCGCGACGGTGACGGCGATCCGGTCGATCAGGCCCGTCTCGTGGGCGAGGACCAGCACCTTGCGGGCGTAGGGAGAGGCGGGGGAGTAGAGGAGCTTCATCGGACCGTCCCGGTTTGGTCTCAGGCGCCGTGATCGCGGCGCCGGGACCTTGCACCGATACCGCGGGGAATCCAGTCCCCGGCGCCCCGCCGGAGGCTCAGACCTTCCGGGTCACCCTGGCGCCGGCATGGACCACCCGGCTGCGGCTCCGGCCCGAACTCGGGCGTCGCACCCGCACCCGCTGGCGCCAGACGAGGATGGCGCTCGCCACCCGATCGAGGACGAGCATGCACAGGCTGCCGACGATGGCGAGCACGCAGGCGGCCCCGATCAGGACGCCCCAGATCCCGGGGGCCGGGATGATCATCAGGCACAGGAGACCGAAGACGGCCGCGCCAGGTATCCACTTCGCCATCGCGCCGTCCGCCTGAACCAAGGGTGTCGCTCGGGCACAAGCTGCACCGAGACCCTTAAGAGGGTTGGTTCGACTGGTGTGTAGGCGAATAGTTTTGTCTCTAGAAGATATGAATCTGTCAGTCTCGGTTTATGTACGGTAAATACGGCGGTGAATATGGTCGGTCATCGGCGTCCCGGGACCTGATCTCAATCCACCAGCGACAAGGTCCGTCCGGCGCTGACCAGATGGTAGAATCGGCCGTCGAACATCTGCATCACCGCCTCGGTGGCGGCGTGCGATTCCGGGCGGATCGACGAGGCGAGGCAGGCGTCCAGGGCCGCCTGGTCGGGGAAGTCCATCTCCAGGATCATGGCGATCGGCCGCGCGTCGTCGTCCTTGGAGACGAGGCGCTGGACCCGCACGGCGGTGACGCCCGGGAACCGCCGCCAGAACGGCTCCAGCTCGTCCCGGACCCGCCGGAAGAACTCCTCCTCCCGCCCGTCGCGCACCGTGCCCTCGTAGATCGCGGTCCTGGTCAGCATCGGCCGTCCCCCGGAAGTCCCCGTCAAACCCCCGGGTCAACCGCCGGCGGCGGGGATCGCTCCCCGCGATGATCCGGCAGCGCTCCGGCAGCGCTCCGGCAGCGCTCCGGCGGTGACAACGCGCACCGGCTGTCGGCGGAATCGGCCGCCGGCGGGACGGACGGGCTTCTCCCCCGCGGCCGGTCGGCGTATCCAGGGACAGCCCATCGTGACGATGCGGGAGAGACCGGGATCTTCCCAGCAGAGGGGACCCGGCGCCGACGGAGCAACCGCCCCGGAAACTCTCAGGCACCGGAACCGTGTCGTCAGGGCGATCTGGAGAGTGGTGCAGCGGGCTGAAACCGTGGGCACCCGCCGAAGGGGACGTCCGTGCCTCGCCTCGCCAGGGCGGGTCGGATCAAGCTCTCAGGCACCGGGACAGATGGGGCGCGCAACCGGCCGACCGCTCGAGGGCGGCCTCCACGCGTCCAGTCCCGGAGTCCAAGCTCATGACCCACATCGCCGTGATCGGCGCCGGCATCACCGGCGTGACGACCGCCTACGCGCTCGCCCAGCGCGGCTACCGCGTCACCGTCCTCGACCGGCAGCGCTACGCCGCCATGGAGACCTCCTTCGCCAATGGCGGCCAGCTCTCGGCCTGCAACGCCGAGGTCTGGAACAAGCTCTCCACGGTGATGCAGGGCCTGCGCTGGATGCTGCGCCGGGACGCGCCGCTGCTGATGAATCCCAGGCCCTCCTGGCACAAGCTGTCGTGGATGGCCGAGTTCGTCCGCGAGATCGCCCATTACCGGGAGAACACCGTGGAGACGGTGCGGCTGGCCCTGAAGGCCCGGGAGGCCCTGTTCGCCATGGCCGAGGCCGAGGGGATCGACTTCGACCTGAAGACCCGCGGCATCCTGCACTTCTACCGGGACCGGGCGAGCTTCGAGAAGGCGACCGCCGTCAACGCCCTGCTGCGGGAGGGCGGCCTGGAGCGCTACGCCGTGACCCCCGAGGAGATCCGGGCGATCGAGCCGACGCTGGCCGGGCGCTACCACGGCGGCTTCTTCACGCCCTCGGACGCCACCGGCGACATCCACAAATTCACCCGCGGCCTCGCGGCCGCCTGCGCGCGCAAGGGCGTCCGCTTCGTCCAGGACGCCAGCGTCGAGACGATCGCGCCCGGGGAGGGGGGCTACGCCGTCGGCTGGCGCGAAGCGGGCCGGCCGGCCGGCGACGCGCGGGTCCTGCGGGCCGACGCGGTGGTGATCTGCGCGGGCTGTGCCAGCCGGCACTTCGCGGCGATGCTCGGCGACCGGGTCAACGTCTACCCGGTGAAGGGCTACTCGATCACCGTGAACCTGCTGACCCCGGAGGCGCAGGCGGCGGCCCCGGAGGTGAGCATCCTCGACGAGGCGGCCAAGATCGTCACCAGCCGCCTCGGCGACGAGCGCCTGCGGGTCGCCGGCACCGCCGAGTTCAACGGCTTCAACCGCGACATCCGCCACGACCGGATCGAGCCGCTGGTCGACTGGACCCGCGAGCAGTTCCCGCGCGTCGACACCGACCGGGTGGTGGCCTGGAGCGGGCTGCGACCGATGCTGCCGACCATGCTGCCCAAGGTCGGCCGCGGCCGACTGCCCGGAATCTTCTACAACACCGGGCACGGCCATCTCGGATGGACCCTCTCGGGCGCCACCGCCGAGCTCGTCGCCGGGGCGGTCGCCGCCGAGCACGCCCCGGAGCCGACGATCCTGCCGCTCGCGGCCTGACCCGGGTCTCCGAAGGGCCCGAGGCCCTTCGGCAGGTTGTCAGGGCGGAGCCCTGACGCGCAGCGCGGCGCGCCGTCCCATCCTCGAACAGGGGGCGCGCCGTCGAAGATTATTTTGTATTCTCTTTCCGAACCACCCCGGAACCCGAGCCGCGATGCCCTCGTCTCCCGCCTATCTCGACCCCGCGACCGGGGCGACCTACCCGATCGAGACGCCGCGCTGGCGCTCCGAGACGGGCGGTCCGCTGATGATCACCGACCTCCCGGGAATCGGGCGGGCGGAGATCGACACGGGCCGGCGCTCCCTCTGGCGCTACGCCGCCGCCCTGCCGGTGGCGGTGGCCGACCCGGTCACGCTGGGCGAGGGCTGCACCCCGCTGGTGCGCCGGCCCTGGCGGGGCGGCCACGCCCATTTCAAGCTCGAGTGGTTCGCGCCCTCCGGCAGCTTCAAGGACCGGGGCGCCGCCGTGATGCTGTCGATCCTGCGCCAGCAGGGGATCGACGCGGTGCTGGAGGATTCCTCCGGGAACGGCGGCGCCGCGGTGGCGACCTACGCGGCGGCCGCCGGGATGCGGGCCAAGATCCTGGTCCCGGCCTCGACCTCGCCGGCCAAGACCGTCCAGATGCGGGCCGCCGGCGCCGAGGTCGAGCTGGTGCCCGGCACCCGCCAGGACACCGCCGACGCGGCCGTCGCCCAAGCGGAGTCGATCTTCTACGCCAGCCACAACTGGCAGGCCCATTTCCTCCAGGGCACCAAGACGCTGGCCTACGAGCTGTGGGAGGATCTGGGCTTCACCGCGCCCGACGCCGTGATCATCCCGTGCGGGGCCGGCAGCAACATCCTCGGCTGCGATATCGGCTTCTCGGAGCTGCTGCGCCGGGGGGCGATCGCCCGCCTGCCGCGGCTCTACGCGGTCCAGCCGGCCCATTGCGCCCCCCTGCACGCGGGTTTCGAGGCCGGCGCCGCGGATTTCGTGCCGGTCACCCCGCGCCCGACGCTGGCCGAGGGCGCCTCGATCGCCCAGCCGGTCCGCGGCCGGGAGGTGCTGGCGGCGCTCCGCCGCTCCGGTGGCGGCACCGTGGCGGTCTCCGAGGACGCCATCGAGGCGGCCCTGATGGAGCTCGCCCGGTCGGGCCTCTACGTCGAGCCGACCTGCGCCATGGCGGCGGCGGCGCTCACCGACCTCACCGCGCGCGGCGCGATCCGGCCCGAGGAGACCACCGTGGTGGTGCTCACCGGCACCGGCATCAAGGCGACGCCGCGCATCGCCGAGCTTCTGGGCCTCGCCCCGTAACCCGGCTCCCCCCGCCACGAGATCCGCACGCGTTCAGGAGGACACACCATGCGCAACAACATCCCCGCCACCGTCGGGATGCCGGTCGAGGAGGTGGACACCCCCTGCCTGCTGGTCGACCTCGACGCCCTCGAGCGCAACGTCGACACGCTCGGACGCTTCATGAAGGCGCACGGCCTGCGCCACCGGGCGCACGCCAAGACCCACAAGTCGTCCGACATCACGGTCCTGCAGATGGAGCGGGGCGGCGCCTGCGGCGTCTGCTGCCAGAAGGTCAGCGAGGCCGAGGCGCTTGTGAGCGCCGGCATCCGCGACGTGCTGGTCTCCAACCAGGTGGTGGCGCCGAAGAAGATCGAGCGCCTCGCGGCGCTCGCCACCCGCGCGCGGGTGCTGGTCTGCGTCGACGACCTCGGCAATGTCGACGACCTCTCGGCGGCGGCGGTCCGGTACGGCGTCACCCTCGAGTGCCTCGTGGAGATCGACGTCGGCGCCGGCCGCTGCGGCGTCGCGCCGGGCGAGCCCGCCGTGGCGATCGCGAAGAAGATCGCGGCGGCGCCGGGCCTGCGCTTCGCGGGCCTGCAGGCCTACCAGGGCAAGGCCCAGCACGTGCGCGATTTCGGCGAGCGGAAGGCCCTGATCCAGACGGCGATCGACGAGACGAAGCGCACCGTCGACCTGCTCAAGGCCGAAGGGCTCGACTGCGCCATCGTGGCGGGGGCCGGCACCGGCAGCTTCGCCATGGAGGGCGGCAGCGGCGTCTACAACGAGCTGCAATGCGGCTCCTACGTCTTCATGGACGCGGACTACCAGCGGGTGAAGGACGCGGACGGGCGGCCGATCGCGGAGTTCGAGAACAGCCTGTTCATCTACACGGCGATCATGAGCAAGGCGAAGGCGGACGTCGCGATCTGCGATGCCGGCCTGAAGGCGCAGAGCATCGACAGCGGCCTGCCGGTGGTCTTCGGCCGGGACGACGTCGAGTACGTCAAGTGCTCGGACGAGCACGGGGTGATCAGCGATCCCGGCAACGTGCTGAAGCTCAACGAGCGCCTGAAGCTGATCCCCGGCCATTGCGACCCGACGGTCAACGTCTACGACTGGTACGTGGGCGTGCGGAACGGCCGCGTCGAGGCGATCTGGCCGGTCACCGCCCGCGGCATGACGTTGTAACGGGATTCCGAAGGGCCGAGGCCCTTCGGCGGGGCGTCGGGGCGGCGCCCCGACATCGGGCTCCGCCCGATACCCGCGAAAGGTCTCGACCTTTCGAAACCATGACTCGGGAGGTCCCTGAATCCATGCGCTTCATCTCCGAGGAGGACTCCGCCGCCCTGGTCGATCACGCCCTGGCGTTCGACGCGGCCCGCGCGGCGCTGATCGCCGCGGTGGCACCAGGGACCACCCTGTTCCCGGCGGTGCTCGGCCACGGCTCGGAGCCGGCCAACCGGTTCTCGATCAAGTCGGGCTCCACGGCGGACTATGCCGGCCTGAAGGTCGGCTCGTTCTGGCCCGGCAATCCCGATCGGGGCCTGCCGCGGCACAATTCGGTGATCCTGCTGTTCGACCAGGCCGTCGGCCGGGTCGACACGGTGATCGAGGCCGGGCGGGTGAACGCCTACCGGACCGCCGCCGCCGACGCGGTGGCGGCGAGCGTCCTGGCGCGGCCGGACTCGGCGGTGCTGGCGGTGTTCGGGGCCGGCAACCAGGCCGAGTTCGAGTGCGCGGCGCTCGCCCGGATCCTGCCGATCCGGACGGTGCTGGTCGTCGCCCGGGACGCCGCCAAGGTCGCGGGCTTTGCCGAGCGCCTGGCGGGGCAGGGGGCGTCCGGGCTCGACGTGCGGGCGGCCGCGCCCCGGGAGGCCTGCGCGGCGGCCGACGTGATCGTCACGGCGACGCCGGCCCGCGCGCCGCTGTTCGAGGCCGACTGGGTCCGCCCCGGCACGCACGTCGCCGCCATGGGCGCGGACGCCAAGGGCAAGCAGGAGCTGCCCCCCGCCCTGCTGGAGCGGGCCGCCCTGTTCTGCGACCTGCCGGAGCAGTCGCGCACCATCGGCGAGTTCCAGCACGCCTCCGCGGACGCCCAGGCCGGAATGCGGGCGCTCGGCGACGTGCTCAGGAGCGGGGAGGGGGGCCGGACGGATCCGGAGGCGATCACCGTGTTCGATTCCTCCGGCGTCGCCCTGCAGGACCTGACCATCGCCCGGGCGATCCTCGCCAAAGCCGACGCGCGCCTGTAGGGGGAGGCCGGCGCCGGCCCTCCCCGCCCCGGCGGAGGACGGCATGCAGGACAGGCAGATCCGGGTCATCGGCATCGGCACGGGCGATCCCGAGCACCTGACCCTCCAGGCGGTGCGGGCGCTCGCCGACGTCGACGCGGTGTTCGTCCTCGACAAGCGCGCCGAGACCGCCGACCTCGTCGAGATCCGCCGCCGGATCTGCGCGGCCCATATCGCCAAGCCACACCGGTTCGTCACCGTCGAGGACCCGCCCCGGGAGCGCCGCCCGGCCGATTACGGGCGCACCGTCGAGGCCTGGCACGCGGCCCGGGCCGAGCGGCTGGAGGCGGCCTTCGCGGCCCATCTCGGGGCCGGGGAGGTGGGGGCGATCCTGGCCTGGGGGGACCCGGCCCTCTACGACAGCGTCCTGCGCATCCTCGACCACATCCTGGCCCGCGGGCGCGTGCCGTTCCGGCGCCTCGTCGTGCCCGGGCTGTCCAGCGTGCAGGTCCTCGCCGCCCGCCACGGCGTCCCGCTGAACGGCATCGGCGGGTCGGTGCTGATCACCACCGGCCGGCGCCTCGCCGCGGGGTGGCCGGCGGAGGCGGAGAGCGTCGTGGTGATGCTCGACGGCGACCCGGCCTTCGCGCATCTCGACCCGGACCTGACGATCCACTGGGGCGCCTATCTCGGCAGCCCGGACGAGATCCTGGTCTCGGGCCGGCTCGGCGACGCGGGCGACGAGATCCGCCGGGTCCGCGCCGAGGCCCGGGCGCGGCACGGCTGGATCATGGACATCTACCTGCTGCGCCGTGACCGCGCCGCCACGGACAGGGCCGGCGCGGCCGGCTAGACCGCCGCCATGCTGCGCCTGCGGGACTACCAGCGCGCCAGCCTCGACGCGCTCTCGGCCGCCTGGGCGCGGGGAGGGGCGGACGACGCGGCGCCCGGCCACCTGATCGTGCTGCCCACCGGGGCGGGCAAGGCGCTCGTGATCGCGGCGCTGGCCCGGGAAACCCTGGAGGAGAACCCCCTCGCCCGGGTGGCGATCGTCACCCACAGCCGCGAGCTGGTCGCCCAGAATTTCTCCGAGCTGACCCGGTCCTGGCCGGGGGCGCCGGCCGGGATCTTCTCGGCCGGGCTCCGGCGGCGGGAGGCCGGGGCGCAGGTGCTGGTCTGCGGCATCCAGTCGGTGGCCGACCGGCTCGACACGGTGGGCCCGCGCGACCTCGTGATCGTCGACGAGGCCCACCTGATCCCCCGCGCCGCCGACACCCGCTACGGCCGCTTCCTGGCGGGCCTGCGCGCGCGGACCCCCGGGCTGCGGGTGGCGGGCTTCACGGCCACGCCCTACCGGCTCGATTCGGGCCGGCTCGACGAAGGCGCGCACCGGCTGTTCTCCGGCATCGCCTACGAGGCCGACACGTTCACGCTGATCCGGCGCGGCTTCCTGGCGCCCCTCGTCTCCAAGGCGACCCTCACCCAGCTCGACGTCTCGGGCGTCGGCCGGCGCGGGGGCGACTACATCCCGGGCGAGCTGGAGGCGGCGGTCAACCGCGACTGGATCACCCGGGCGGCGGTCGCGGAGCTCGCGGAGTACGGGCGTGCCCGCCGGGCCTGGCTCGCCTTCTGCGCCGGCCTCGCCCACGCGGAGGCCGTGCGCGACGCGGTGCGGGCGGAGGGGTATTCCTGCGAGAGCGTCTCGGGCGAGACACCCCGCCGGGAGCGCGACCGGATCGTGGCGGCGTTCCGGGCGGGAAAAATCCGCTGCCTGACCTCGGTGGGCGTGCTCGGGACCGGTTTCAACGTGCCCGAGGTCGATCTCGTGGCGCTGCTGCGCCCGACCCGCAGCACCGGCCTCTACGTGCAGCAGGTCGGCCGGGCGCTGCGCTGCGCGCCCGGCAAGGCCGACGCGCTGATCCTCGATTACGCCGGTCTGGTGCGGATGCACGGGCCCGTGGACGCCGTGACGGTCCGGAGCGCCACCCAGGGACTGGGCGGGGCAGGGGCCCCGCGCGCCAAGCCCTGCCCCGGCTGCGGCGCCCTGATCGCGCTGAACGCCTCCACCTGCGAGGCGTGCTGGACCGAGCCGGAAGCGGACCCGGACGCCGAGGCCCCGCACGAGGCCGCCGCCGACGACGAGCTGGCGATCCTCTCGGCGGATCCCGGGCTGCCCGGTCCCGAGCCGGCGGGCCCTGCCCCGGTGGCGGAGGCCGGCGGGCAGGAGGCTGCTCGGCAGGAGGCCGCCTGGCATCCGGTCACGGCCCTGAAGCTCGAGGCCGCACCCGACGGGCTCGACCTCGTCCTCGGCTGGCGGGACGGCCCCGCCGAGGCGGCGTGGCGCGTCCGCCTGCGGCCCGAGCGCAGCGGCTACGAGCGGGAGAAGGCGGTGTCGTGGTGGCGCGGCCTCGGCGGCGGCCGGGACGCGCCGATGAGCGCCGCGGAATTCCTGGAGCGCGCCGCGCTCCTGGCCCGGCCGGCCTCGATCCGGATCCGCCCGGGCCGGCTGTCGGAGCATATCGACTGTCGGACCCGGGACGGCCGGATCCTCGGCGACGTGCGCCGCTTGGGCGGGCGCGCCGCGTGAGGCGGCGCGAGTCGCGGCGGGGAGGGGGCTCGGACCGCCCTCGCCCGATCCGGATGCCGCCGAGCCGAGCGGGCCTCGACGCCGGGCCGCACCGCCCGGATCCGGAGGCGGCCGGAGACGAGCTCCCATCCGGGCTCGCAGCCGGCCACCCACAGCGGCTCAGCCGGCGGACCACCCCTCACCCGGCCCGATCTGCTCGTCGCATTCCATAATATATCTTATGCGAACATCGGGCGCGGGTGTGGGGGCCGGATTGTCGGGTGCTGGGCGCCTCGGCCTGGAGGCCGCGCGGTTGGATCAGGGCTGCTGATCGGACGTCAGGTCGAGGCCGCAGGGTTGAAAGGCCGCGCCGCCGCCGGGCATGTTCGGCTCCGACCCGGGCCGCGACGTGCCCGTCGTCGCGCGCGACGCGGCGTGATCGCCACGGCGGGCGCGGGGACGAAGGGGCCGACGGGCGCCGAAGTCCGACGCTCCCGGGCAGGGCGGTCGGGTCAGGGGCCGGAGGCCCCTCCCCGCGGCGGACGGACTGGAACGACGCACGGCCGAGCGCTGCCGCGGCGCTCCGGCTAGCTCAGCGTCGCGCGCGGTGGCTGCCCGGCTCTTCGGGCGTGGCCGCCCGCGAACCCGGCGGCGATCTCCGACGCGCCCGGCGCGGTCCTGTCCGCGCGGGCGAGGGCACCTGCGCGTCCGGCCGGGCTCACCGGTCCCCTGCCCTGCCTGTCTGACCTGCCTGTCTGACGGCTCCCGAGCCGGAGGGCCAACCCGGCGGGCCCACCCAGGCCGGCGGTGCGCGCACCGCGTCAGCGCATCACCGACACGCTGGTCAGCCAGAGCCGGCAGAGCCGCGGCCAGAGGGCGACCGGCGCCTCCGACCGGCCGATCCCGAAACCGTGGCCGCCGACCGCGAAGCGGTGGTACTCGACCGGTACGCCCGCTTCGCGGCAGGCCGCGTCCAGGATGCGGCTGTGCTCCGGGCTGATGACCGCGTCGTCGTCCGCCTGCACGAGGAACAGTGTCGGGCAACCGGACCGGATATGGGTCTGGAGCGACCAGTCCCGGCTCGCCGCCGGGCTCGGGGTCTCGCCGACGAGGGACCGCCGGGTGGTCGTGCGGTCGTAGGGCGGCTCCAGGCTCACCACGGGGTAGATCAGCGTCGCGAAGTCGGGCCGCGCCGACAGGTCGTCGGCCGCGTCGACGGGGTCGTAGGCCCGGAACGTGGAGCGCGCGGCGATGAGGCCGCCGAGGTGCCCGCCGGCGGAGAAGCCGAGCACGCCGACGCGGGCCGGGTCGATCCGGAAGCGCGCGGCCGCGGCGCGGATCAGGCGCAGGGCCCGCTGCCCGTCCTGGAGCGGCGCCAGGGGGCCCGCCGCCCAGCCCTCGCCCGGCAGGCGGTAGGTGAGCACGAAGGCCGTGATGCCCTGCGCGGCGAGCCAGAGCGCGGCGGGGAGCGCCTCCTTGACCATCCCGATCCGGGCGTAGCCGCCGCCGCCGGCGACGAGGACCGCCACGCCGGTCGGCGTCTCCGGGGCGTACACCTCCAGGACCGGCACGGCGACGTTCTTCACGGCGCCGCTGTCGTCGCGGACCGGCGGACCCCGCGGACCGCCGCCGCCCGGCGGCTCGCCCGGCCAGAGTGGGATCCGCTCCGGTGCCCCGACGGCGTCGGCCCCCCGCGCGGACAGGACGGCCGAACCCGCGGCCAGGGTGAGGAGCAGAGAGCGGCGGTCGGGCACGAAACCGGTCATGGGCCCCCTCGCGACGGGCGCGGTCCCGTGCGGCCCGGTAGGCAAGACCGCCGTGCCGGATCGGTTCCCGGTCGGGCGCCGGTCCGGGTCTACAGGACCCGCGGCAGCAGCCGGCCGAGGAGATCCCGGCCCGGGAACCGGACCGGAGGCATCCGCAGCGCCGGCGCCGGCTCATCGCCGGGGATCGGCCCCTCGGCGAAGCGGGCCCCGGCGGACCAGAACCCGTCCCGCCGCGTGCCGATCATGCCGAGCCCGACGGGTTCCCGCGCCGCGTCGGGGCGCAGCCGTCCCGCCGCCCAGACGCGCTGCCAGCACCGGCGCCGCGACAGGTCGGCGTCCCGCCAGCCCAGCCGCGCGTAGCCGGCCGCCGCGAAGACCCGGTCCCCGGCGAAGTCCTCCGGGATCCAAACCCAGCTCGAGAACACGTGGACCGTGTCGGCGCGGAAGCCGGCCGGGTTCACCGCCCGCGTGTAGGCGCTCAGAGCCGTCGCCCGGTGCCGACCGACATGCCGGCGCAGGCGCCCCGGCAGCGCCAGCGCCTCCGGGAAGGCGGCGGCGTCGAGGCGGGTCGGTGCCGCGCCGCGCTCCAGCGCGTAGGCGCTGTCCACGAGGTGCATCCAGGGTTCGAGATCGACCTCCCAGGCCTGCTCCACCGGCGCGAACCGGCGGACCCGCCCCTCGATCAGCCGGTCGGCGACGCGCCGGGCGGGCTCGGGAACCCAGTCCGGCCCGGCCTCGGTCACGCGGAGCAGCGTCGCGGGCCCGTGCGCACGGACCGCCTCGGCCAGGCGGGCGAAATCGGCCTCGGGCTCGTCGCGGCCGACCTTGCGCACTAGGATCTTCGACCCGTCGGCGAGCTCGTCCAGCAGCTTGCGCTTGAGATGGGCCAGCCGGCCGTACTCCCGCTCCAGCAGCACCTCCGGCTCGATCGAGCCGGCCGGGTGCCCGGTATTCGCCCAGATGTTGTAGGCGACGCTGTGGCAGTAATAGGTGCCGCCGGAACTCACGGAGAGCCGCAGGTCCCCCGGCACGCCGAAATCCGCGAAGCCGCAGCGCAGGCCGCGGATCAGGTCCTCCATGGGCGTGTAGGAGAAGCGCAGCAGGCCGGAAGGCTCGACCCCGCCGTAGCGCTGCACGAACCCGAACTCGCAATTGTCGCCGAGGCTCCGAAAGGCGTGGAGCCGTTCGGCGAGGAGCGCCGCCGTCGTCCTGTTCTCGGTCACTGCATCCGCTCTGTCTCGCCGCGCCCGTCGCACCCCGATCGCGGCGGGGTAGGGCCATTGTCCAGTCCCCGCCCCCTCGTCGGGGCGCCCCCCACGCTCAGCCGGCCGGGGGCGCCTCCGGGGTTACCTCCAGGGGCACTTCCAGGCGGAAGCAGGCGCCCTTCTCTCGGGCCGGGATCGTCAGGCTGCCGCCGAGCTGGCGCGTGAGGCTGCCGACCACCCGCATGCCCAGGCTCTTCGAGCTGCGCCCGATCTCGAACCCCGCCGGAAGGCCGATCCCGTCGTCGGCAACCTCGACCACGAGCCCCTCGGGCCGCCGCTCGGCGCGGACCCGGATCTCGCCGCCCGCCGGGTGCGTCCCGGTCGGGTAGGCGTATTTCAGCGCGTTGGTGACGAGTTCGTTGACCAGGAGGCCGATGGGAATCGCCCGGTCGGCCGAGATCCGCTGCGGGCAGGCCGTGCAGGCGAGCCGCTGGCCCGGGACGCCGCTGGCGAGGTTGGCCACCAGCTTCTCCAAGAAGGGCGCGAGGTCGAGCTCGCCCGGCACCCCCTCCCCTTCACCCTCGACCGTATCGCCCTGCCGCCAGAGCTGGTCGTGGACGCCCGCGATCGCCTCGACGCGGCTGCGCGCGTCCGCCAGGGCCGCCTGCACGGCCGGGTCCTCGGCGGCCCGGGCCTGCAGGGCGAGGAGGCTCGCCACGATGGCGAGGCTGTTCTTGACCCGGTGGCTCATCTCGCGGGCGAGCAGGTCCTGCCGGGCGAGGGCGGCCCGCAGCAGGCTCTCGGTGCGCTGGCGCTCGATGGCGCCGCCGAGCAGGTTGGCAAAGCCCTGCATGAAGGCGATGTCGGCCTCCGCGAACATGCCCTCGCGGGTGTCGTCCACCTCCAGCACCCCGAAGGCACCGTCCCGGTTCTCGATCAGCACGTTGATCGCCCGGCGGATGCCGTGCTCGGCCATGAGCTGCGGCGTGCGGAACCGGGTCTCGTCCGCGAGGTGGTTGGAGATCACAGGCCGGCCGGTCTTGAGGGCGAACCCGGCCGGGGAGGCGAGATCGGCCCCGATCCGGGCCTTGCCGATCACGTCGGGCCCCCAGCCGACACCGGCCCGGACCAGCAGGGTGTCGGCGCCGCGCCGATATTCCAGGGCCTTGCAGAACTCGGCGCCCATGCCCTGCGCGCACAGTTCCGCGGCCCGCTGCAGCAGGTGGTCGACATCGGTGCCGCGCAGGGCCTCGACACCGAACTCCGACAGGATCGCCTGCTGGCGCAGGCGATAGTCGAGATCGGGCGGCGCGGGCGCGCGGCGCGGCTCGGGGCTCGGTTCCACTTCGGTCTGGTCGGTCTGCGGAGTCATGGAGGGCGGCAGGGTAGCAGGAAGGTGGCCCCGGCGCGAAGCGTCGTCGCCCGGAGGAGCGCACCCGTCCTCGCACCCGTCGCCGCGAGTGTCGTCGCACGTGTCGTCGCACCCAGGCGGCCGCCTGGACCCCCCGGCCCCGTACGGCGTTCGTCCGTCGAGCACGCTTCGACGAACGCGTGGAGAAACGCGCGGAGGAACGCACGCATGGCCGACGACCTGAACGGACTCTCCGACAAGGCCCTCTCGATCCTCGCCTTCGCGGCCTATCACCGGCTCGTCAGCGGCGAGACGGTCACCTCGGTGATCCGCCGTGACGGCGCCGGCCACGAGGCCGACCCGGAGGGCGTGAAGGAGCTGGAGGGGCGCGGCCTCGTCACCGCCGGCGAGAGCGCCATCGACCTCGGCGAGACCGCGCAGGCGGCGGTCGAGACGATGGTCACCGCCCTGCGTCGGGAGGTCGGCCGCTGAGTGCGGCATCCCGGCCGTGGAAACCCGGGAACGCGCCCGCCGCCGGGCGCCTTCCCCCGCATCCACGCCCCCATTCACGCTCATATCCACGATGGAGACGCGCATGACCGCCAAGGCGAAGGTGAAGACCGGAGACGACGTCACCTATAAATGGGGCAAGGGCACCGTCTCGGGCGCGGTGACAAAGGTCCACACGCGGGACGTGGAGAAGACCATCAAGGGCAACACGGTGAAGCGCGAAGCCTCGAAGGCCGAGCCCGCCCTCGAGATCAAGACCGCCAAGGGCAAGACCGTGCTGAAATCGGCCTCTGAGGTCCGGGTCAAGTCGGCGTAAGCGCGCAACCTTCGCGTGCCGTGATCTTGCGCACATCGCTTTCTGCTTAAGGTCTCGCCGGAAGCGGGGCGGCGGCTATCTGTAACGGTTCCAGCCTTGGAAGCCGGGACCCCCGCATGACCATTCCCCTCAGGCTCACCCTGAACGGGCAGCCGCGCGAGATCGCCCTCGACGATCCGCGCGTCACCCTCCTCGATCTCCTGCGCGAGCGCCTCGGTCTGACGGGCGCCAAGAAGGGCTGCGACCGCGGCCAGTGCGGCGCCTGCACGGTCCTGGTGGACGGGCGCCGGATCAACAGCTGCCTGACCCTCGCCGCGAGCCTCGACGGCGCCGAGGTGCTGACCATCGAGGGGCTCGCCGAGGGCGACCGGCTGCACCCGGTCCAGGCGGCCTTCATCGCCCATGACGGCTTCCAGTGCGGCTTCTGCACGCCGGGCCAGATCATGAGCGCGGTCGGCCTGATCCGCGAGGGCCAGGCCGGGACCGATCCGGAGCGCATCCGCGAGGGCATGAGCGGCAATCTCTGCCGCTGCGGCGCCTACGCGGGGATCCTGGACGCCGTGCAGGACGCGGCCGCCCGGACCTCGGAGCAGCGGGAGGACGCGGCGTGAGGACCTTCGACTACATCCGCCCCGCGAGCGTGCCCGAGGCCGTGGCGGCCGGCCAGCAGCCGGGCACCGCCTTCCTCGCCGCCGGCACCAACCTCGTCGACCTGATGAAGGGCGGTGTCGCCACCCCGGAGCGGGTCGTCGACATCACCCGCCTCCCCGGCCTCTCGGCCATCGAGCGGCTGCCGGACGGCACCGCCCGGGTCGGGGCCCTGGTCCGCAACAGCGACCTCGCCCACGACCCGGCCTTCGCCAAGGCCTACCCGATGGTGGCCGAGGCCCTGCTGGCCGGCGCCTCGGCGCAGCTGCGCAACGCCGCCACGGTCGGCGGCAACCTGATGCAGCGCACCCGCTGCCAGTACTTCACCGACGCGGTCTCGCCCTGCAACAAGCGCGCGCCCGGCTCCGGCTGCGCGGCCCTGGGGCACGCCACCCGCATCCACGCGGTCCAGGGCTGGAGCGAGCACTGCATCGCCACCCACCCGTCCGACTTCTGCGTGCCGCTCGCCGCCCTCGACGCGGTGGTCGAGATCGCCGGGCCGGACGGTGCCCGGGAGGTGCCGCTCACCGCGTTCCACCACCTTCCCGGCGACCACCCGGAGCGGGAGACCGAGCTGCGGGCCGGCGAGCTGATCACCGCCCTGCGCCTGCCCCCCGAGGCGGCCGCGTTCCGGGGCAATGCCCGCTACCTCAAGGTCCGCGACCGCACCTCCTACGCCTTCGCGGTCGTCTCGGCGGCGGCCGCCCTCACCCTGGAGGCCGGCGGCCGGATCGGACAGGCCCGGCTCGCCCTGGGCGGGCTGGCGCTCAAGCCCTGGCGGGTGGCGGAGGCTGAAGCCGCGCTCGCCGGGCAGGCACCCTCCCCCGAGGCCTTCGCGAAGGCCGCCGAGGCCGCGCTCGCCGGCGCCAAGCCCACCGGTGAAGCCAACGCCTTCAAGGTCGAGCTCGCCCGCCGGGTGGCGATCCGCGCGCTGACCCAGGCCGCCGCGGGCACGCCCGCCCGGATCCCGGCCCTCCCCGCTTCCCCGTTCGGCATCGTCTGACCCTGCCCCCGGTCGGCGGCTCCAGGGCCGTCTTTGCGAGCGGAGCGAAGCAACCCAGGCGGCGCCACGATGCCCGGTGTCGCGCTGCCCTGGGTCACTTCGCTGCGCTCGTGATGACGGAGCGGGTCACCGCAACCGAAGGCTTCAACCGGAACCCTTTGAGGAGACCCGCATGACCGCGACCTCCACGCCTGCATCGAACCTTCCCGCCGGCGCGATCCGGCACGGCTCCAGCATCGGCCAGCCGCTGACCCGGCGCGACGGCCCGCTCAAGGTGACGGGCCAGGCCCGCTTCTCCGCCGACAACCTGCCGCCCGGAACCCTCCACGCGGCGCTCTGCGTCGCCCGGATCGCCCGCGGACGCGTCACCGGCCTCGACGTGGCCGCCGCCGAGGCGCATCCCGGCGTCGTCGCGGTGATGCGGCCGGGGCACGCCCCGACGCTCGCCAAGGACCCGGACGCCAAGGACGGGCCGTTCACGTTCCGCCTCGACCTCCTGCAGAACGACCGCGTCCGCTACGCCAACCAGCCCATCGCCGTGGTGATCGCCGAGACCCTGGAGGCGGCCACCGAGGGCGCCCGGCTGCTCGCCCCGACCTACGCGGCCGAGACGCCGCGGATCGGGCTCGATTCCGGCGAGGCCTTCACGCCGGATTCGGTCGGCGTCGGCGCACCGCCCGTCGAGACGGACGGCGATGTCGAGGCCGGACTCGCGGCCGCGTCCAAGACGGTCGCCGCCACCTACGAGACCCCGGCCCAGTATCACAACGCCATGGAGCCCCACGCGGCGGTGGCGAGCTGGGACGGGGACCGGCTGACGCTGTTCATGCCGACCCAGGCGCTCGCCATGTCGCAGGCAAGGCTCGCCGGGCTGTTCGGCATCGGCCCCGACGACATCCACATCGAGAGCCCCTATCTCGGCGGCGGCTTCGGCTCGAAGGGCGTCCCCGCCGGGCCGCAGGTGCTCGCCTGCATGGCGGCGAAGCTCGTGGGCCGGCCGGTGAAGCTCGTCCCGACCCGCACCCAGATGTACGGCCCGATGGGCCATCGCGGGCCGACCCGCCAGACCCTCCGGCTCGGCGCCGACGCCTCCGGCAAGCTGACGGCCCTCGACCACCACATCCGCACCGCCTCGTCGAGCTTCGACGACTTCTTCGAGCCGGCGGGCCGGGCGACCAGCACCCTGTACGCGAGCCCGGCCATCGCCATCCGGCACGAGGCCGTGCGCCTCGACACCGGCACGCCGCTGTTCATGCGCGCGCCCGGCGAGGCGACCGGCAGCGTCGCCCTGGAGAGCGCGCTGGACGAGATGGCCCACGAACTCGGCATGGACCCGCTGGAGTTCCGGCTCGCCAACTACGCCGAGGTCGAGCCGATCACCGGCAAGCCGTTCTCCTCGAAGGCCCTGCGGGACTGCTACCGGCGCGGCGCCGAGGCCTTCGGCTGGGCCGGTCGCCCGCTGCAGCCCCGCCAGACCCGCGACCGGGACGGGTTCCTGGTCGGCACCGGCATGGGCACCGCCACCTTCCCGGCGCTGATCTTCGAGGGGATGGCCCGGGCCGAGATCCGCGCCGACGGCACCGGCACGGTGGAGCTCGGGGCGATCGACATGGGCCAGGGCTCGTGGACGGCGCTCGCCCAGATCGCCGCCGACGGTCTCGGGATCGGGATGGACGCCCTCACCTTCCGGATGGGCTCGTCAGACCTGCCGAATGCCGGCATCGCGGGCGGCTCGGGCCACACCGCCACGGCGGGCGGCGCGGTCCACGCGGCGGCCGGCGACGTGATCCGGCAGCTCGCGGAGCTCGCCACCAACGACCCCGCCTCCCCGCTCTACGGCGCCGGCAATGCCGGCGTGACCGCCGCGGGCGGGCGTCTGACCCGGCGCGACGACCCGGGCCGGAGCGAGTCCTTCACCGACATCCTCCGGCGGGCCGGCCGGTCGCGCATCGAGGGCCAGGGCAAGGCCGGCGCCGACCCGGCCGCGCAGGCCTCCTACGCCATGCACGCCCACGGCGCGGTCTTCGCCGAGGTGAAGGTCGATCCCGATCTCGGCCAGATCCGCGTGAGCCGCCTCGTCGGTGCCTTCGCGGCCGGCCGGGTGATCAACCCGCGCCTCGTCCAGAGCCAGTATTACGGCGGGATGATCTGGGGCCTGTCCTTCGCCCTGCACGAGCGGGCCGAGATGGATCCGCGCACCGGCCGCTTCCTCAACGACAACCTCGCCGAGTACCACGTGCCGGTGAACGCCGACGTGCCCGCCATGGAGGCGATCCTGGTCCACGAGGACGACGCGGTGGTGAACAACCTGGGCGTGAAGGGGGTCGGCGAGATCGGCATCACCGGCACGGTGGGCGCCATCGCCAACGCGGTCTGGCACGCCACCGGCGTGCGGGTCCGCGAGATGCCGATCACCCTCGACAAGCTGCTGGGCTGATCGAGCGCGTCGGTCGCGCGGAACCGGTCCCGGGCGCGTCGCGCCGCCCGGGATTTTTTAGTATGGGGCATGCCACCCGGCGGCCGGCGGCCGCCGCAGCAGCGCGGAGACCGGCATGCCTCTCACCAGCGACATCGGCGGCGTCGTCCCGATCGCGCCGACCCCGTTCCATCCGGACGGCCGGATCGACGAGGTCTCCCTCGACCGGATGACCGACTTCTTCGGGGCGGCCGGCGTCGACGGCCTGACGATCCTCGGCCAGCTCGGCGAGGCCGGCAAGCTCGACCACGCGGAGGGAATCGCCGTGGCGCGGCGCGTTCTCGGGCGCACCCGGCTGCCGGTGATCGTCGGTGTCACGGCGCCGGGCTTCGCGGCCATGCGGTCGCTCGCCCGGGAGGTGATGGAGCTGGGCGCGGCCGGCGTGATGATCGCGCCGCCCAACACGCTCCGCACCGACGACCAGGTGGTCGGCTATTATCGGAATGCCGCCGAGGCCGTGGGCCCGGACGTGCCCTTCGTGCTTCAGGACTATCCCCTCACCTTCTCGGTCCAGATGACCCCCGGCGTGATCCGCCGGATCGTGTCGGAAAACCCCTCCTGCGTGATGCTCAAGCACGAGGACTGGCCGGGACTGGAGAAGATCTCGACGCTGCGCGGCTTCGAGGCGGACGGCTCGATGCGCCACATCTCCATCCTCGTGGGCAATGGCGGCCTGTTCCTCGATTTCGAGACCGAGCGCGGCGCCGATGGGGCCAATACCGGCTACGCCTTCCCGGAGATGCTGGTCGACGTGGTCCGCCTCGGCCGGGCCGGCGAGCGCGACGCCGCCCACGACCTGTTCGACGCCCACCTCCCCTATCTCCGCTACGAGCAGCAGCAGGGCCCGCTGGGGCTCGCGGTCCGCAAATACGTGTTCATGCGCCGGGGGATCTTCGCGTCCGACGCGCAGCGCAAGCCGTCGCAGGCGCTGACCGCGCAGGCGAAGGCCGAGGTCGAGTACCTGCTGGCCCGCCTCGCCCGCACCGACGCGCGGGCCCGGCTCGCGGCCTAGACCGCCCCCGCCGCGCCCTGCCCCGGCCGGAAGGCCGGGGCCCTCGCTCAACCCGCCGCGGCTGCCGGGTTGCGTCCGGCGTGCGACGGCTCACTCGAGCCTGTAGGCGATGACCGAATCGCCCGGCGTGGTTCCGAGCGAGCCGTGCCCGCCCGCTGCGATCACCACGTACTGCCGGCCGTCCCTGCCGCGATAGGTCATCGGGGTGGCCTGGCCGCCGGCCGGCAACGTCGTGGACCACAGGATCTCCCCGGTCTGCATGTCGTAGCCGCGGATGCGGTCATCGAGCGTGGCGGCCGTGAACGCGACGCCGCCCGCCGTGGTCAGGGTGCCGCCGTGGGCCAGCATGCCCATCTCCAGGGGAAGCGGGACGGCCAGACCGCCGACCTTCTGCCCCGCGACCGTGCCGTTGCGGCGCTTCCAGGCGACGGTGCCGTCGGCGAGATTCACGCCGACGCGCATGCCCCAGGGCGGCGCGCTGCAGGGGATGCCGAGGGCGGAGCGCATGTGCGCGATCGAGATCGCGTAGCGGCCGCCGAGATTCTCGTTGACCGGGCTCGCCTCGGGATCGGCACCGAGGAGGCGCCTCTCCGGCTCGCCCGTGGGGCGCGGGAGCAGGCGGTAGATGTAGGGCAGGTATTGCGGCGTCGCGATCATCCAGTGATGGACCGGATCGACCGCCACCGACCCCCAGTTGAACACCCCGATATTGCCGGGCCAGACGATCGCGCCCTCCGACGCCTGGGGCGGTGTGAACGGGTTGCCGTCGTAGCGATTCGACCGGAAGGCGAGGCGGCACTGGATCTGGTCGAAGGGCGTGACGCCCCACATGCCGGCCTCCGTCAGCGGCGCCGGCGTGAAGCGGAGGGACGACATCGGCTGGACCGGGGACGGCGTCTCCCCCGGGATGTCGGTCCGGGTCGAGACCGGAACCTCGGAGACCGGCCGGACCGGGGCGCCGGTGCGGCGGTCGAGGACCCAGACGTTGCCGACCTTGGTGGGGATCAGGATCGCCGGCACCGTCCCCTCGCCCTGCGGCAGGGTGAGGAGGACCGGCTGGGACGGGTTATCGCGGTCCCACAGGTCGTGATACGCGGTCCGGAACGCCCAGCGCAGCGTGCCCGTCTCCAGATCCAGCGCCGCCAGGGCGTCGATGAGGGCCTCGTCCGCCTTCGACCGGGCCACGCCCACCTGATCGGGCGCCCGGTTGCCGAACGGCACGTAGACGAGCCCCAGCGCCTCGTCGGCCGAGAACTGCGTCCAGGCCACCGCCGAGTTGGGCTCGTACGACTCGCCGGGCCGCAGCGGCGCGGTCGCGTCGGGCTTGCCGGCGTCGAACTTCCAGACGATCGCGCCGGTGCGCACGTCGAAGGCGCGGATCACGCCCGAGGGGTTGTCCGCGTAGTAGTTGTCGGCGATCGCGCTGCCGAGGACGATGAGGTTCCGGGTCACCAGCGGCGCCGAGGTCTGCTGATAGGCGGCGCGCCGGAGGTTCGGCATCTGCGCCTTCAGGTCGACGAACCCGTCCGCCCCGAAGGTCCTGCACGGGGCGCCGGTCTCGGCGTTCAGCGCGTAGAGGCGGGCGTCGACCGAGGCCGCGATGATCCGGCGCGGGCACTCGGCGACCGCGGCCGCGACGGCGGCGGTCCGGTCGGCGTCGGTCTCGGCGGGCGGCGCGTAGCCGGCCGAGTCGTTGTAGGACACGCCGCGGCAGGTCTGGTGCTGGTACTGGCCGTCCCGCGCCATCTTCGGGTCGAAGGCCCAGACCAGCCGGCCGGTCTCGGGCTCCAGGGCCTCGACGATGTTGTGCGGCGTGCAGAGGTAGAGCAGCCCGTTCACCTTGATCGGCGTAGCTTCGAACGTGAATTCCTTCGAATCCGTCCGGCTGTCGCCGCGCAGGTCGCCCGTGTGGTGCTCCCAGGCGACCGTGAGGCCCCGGACAGTGCCGGGGGTGATGTCCGCGAGCGCCGAGTAGCGCTGGCCGAGATTGGTGCCGCCGTAGGCGATCCAATCGTCGGCCGGAAAGGGGACGCCGCTCGGATCGACGGCGGCGGGGCCCGACGCCGCGACCTTCGGCAGACGGCCGCGCGTCTCGACGGGATCGACGAACCATGCCGCAGCGCCCGAGGCCGCGATCAGCAGCACGACGGCCCGGAGGGCGAGCGGGCCGTTCCCGAGGCCGGGCCTCCAGGGCCGCGCCGGCGCGTCGCGCAGGCGCCGCACCACGGAGGGCAGGCAGAGCACGAGCCCGACGAGGAGGAGCAGGCCCCCGCGCGGGATCCATTGCCACTTGTCGAATCCGACCTCGCCGAGCGTCCACACGAAGGCCGCCGCCAGCACCAGGGCGTAGATCCGGAGGCCGTTCTGGCGTCGCCGGACCAGCTCGACGCCGGAGACCAGCACGCCCAAGCCCAGGGCGACGTAGAACCAGGACCCGCCCGCGAGGGCCAGTGTCAGACCGAAGCTCGCGAGGGCGAGCCCGAGCAGCGCGATCGACAGCGCTATCGTTCCGAGTGCCACGGCGGTGGTATCCGCTTCCTGAGCCGGCCGGTCACGGCGGCGCCGGAAGCTGAGCCCCCACGGCGCCGCCGCATGCCCGACGGCTTATCGCCGCCGTAGCTGTCCCAAGGCTGGAAAGGCTGCCGGGCGCCGCCGCTCACGCTCCGGCCCGGTCCTCCGGACGCAGGGTGACCCGGTCGCCGTCGCGCAGCGAGGCCGGCGGCCCCACGACGACGCGCTCGCCGCCGTTCAGACCGTCGCGCAGCTCCAGGAGCGTGCGGGTCTGGCGGAAGATCGTGACGGGGCGCATCCGCACCACGCCCCCCCCGTCCCCGGCCGGCTCGACCACGGCCACGCGGGTCCCGTGCTGGTCGAAGATCAGCGCGTCGTTCGGCACCGTCACGGCGGGCGAGACCCGCGGGATCTCCAGCGTGATCGTGATGTAGAGTCCCGGCCGCAGCGCCCCGTCGGGGTTGGGGATGTCGACCTGCGTGACCAGCGTGCGCGCGGCCGAGAGCAGCGTCGTCGACGAGCGCGAGACCGTGCCGGGGAAGATCCGGCCCGGGATCTGCGCCACCTCGACCGAGGCGGCCAGCCCGTCGCGGACGCCGTCGGCGGCGTAGAGCGGCACGTTCACCGCCATGCGCAGCACGTCGTCCCGGTTCAGCGTGAGGAGCGGCGCCCCCGTATTCATGTCCGCCGTGACCGCGTCGCCGACGTCGTTGTTGCGGGCCGTCACCACCCCGTCGAAGGGCGCGCGGATCTCCTCGAAGCCGGTCAGGACCTTGAGCCGGGCGACCTGCGCCTCCTGGGCGGCGATGTTGGCCTCCGCGACCTTCACGGCGGCCCTGGCGGCGTCGACGTTGGCGGTCTGCGCCAGCACCCCGGCCTGGGAGGTGTCGGCGTTCTGCCGGGTCTCGACCCCGGTGCCGGCGAGCGTCGAGGTCCGCCGGTTGGTCACGTCGGCGAGGTGGCGGTTGGCCTCGGCCTGGTCCACCATCGCCCGCGCCTGGATCAGCGCCGCCTGGAGCTGCAGCACCTGCGACTGGGCCTGGACCAGCTGCTGATCGAGGTCGGGCGCGCTGATCCGGAACAGCAGGTCACCCGCCTTCACGTGCGAGCCGATATCGACCTTGCGCTCGACGATGTAGCCGGTCGCCCGCGGGTAGAGGTTCGCGATGTCGAACGCCTGGGTGGTGCCCGTCTGGGTCAGGCTCAGGGTGTCGGAGGCCCGGGCCGCGGCGGCGACCCGCACGGTCGGCGGCTTCGCCTCGGCGGCGGGCGGACTCGCCGCGCGCGACGCGTCCGGCCACAGGCGGTATCCGAGGACGCCGAGGCCCGCCAGCGCCAGCAGGGCGAGCCACCGGCGGCCGCCGCGGGCGGGCGGGACGGTTCCGTCCGTGGCTGAACTGTCCCGGTCCGCCATCCTCGCCCTCGGGTCGCGCCGCGCCTGAACCGCCGCCTCGGCGCCCGGCCGGGACGCGTGCGCCGCCGTATTCAATGCGCCGTCTTCAATGCATAGACCGCGCGCGGGCTCCGGGCGAGATGCCGCAGCGCACAGCGCGGCCCGCCCGCGGATCCTCCGAGCACGCGACCGGTTTCCCTGCCACGGACTCAGGGACCCATCCACGATGACCGAGATCTCCAGGCGCGCCGTCATCGCAGCCGCCGGCGGCGCGATGGCCGCGTCCTCCGCCGCGGCGCAATACGCCGGGCCGGCCCCGCGCCTCCCCGAGCGCGGCGGCAAAGGCGCCGACATCCTGGGCCCGCAGAACCGGCCCCGCGCCGCCGAGGAGCCGTTCACCCTGGCGCCGCCCGCCACCGACCACGGCACCATGCCGAACCTGAAATGGTCCTTCGCGGACAGCCACATGCGGCTGGAGGAGGGCGGCTGGGCGCGCCAGACCACGATCCGCGAGCTGCCGGTCTCCAAGGCCATGGCCGGGGTCAACATGCGGCTCAAGGCCGGCGCGGTCCGCGAGATGCACTGGCACAAGGAATCCGAGTGGGCCTACATGATCAAGGGCAAGGCCCGGATCACCGCGGTCGACCAGGACGGGCGCACCTTCGCGGACGATGTCGGCGCGGGCGACCTCTGGTACTTCCCGGGCGGCATCCCGCACTCCATCCAGGGACTCGCCGCCGACGGGATCGACGGGTGCGAGTTCCTGCTCGTCTTCGACGACGGCGGTTTCTCGGAGGATTCCACCTTCCTGCTCACCGACTGGCTGGCCCACACGCCCCGGGACGTGCTCGCCAAGAATTTCGGCCTGCCCGAGAGCGCCTTCGCCAGGATCCCCGAGAAGGAGCTCTACATCTTCCCCGGCCCCAAACCCGGCCCGCTCGCGGCCGACAGGATGGGCGGCTCCGGGCCGGTGCCGAAGACCTTCAGCCACCGCATGCTGGCGCAGGAGCCGGTCCGCACCCGGAGCGGCAGCGTGCGCATCACCGATTCCACGGTGTTCCCGGCTTCCGTGACGATCGCGGCGGCCCTGGTCGAGGTCGAGCCCGGGGGGCTGCGCGAGCTGCACTGGCACCCGAACAGCGACGAGTGGCAGTACTACCTCTCCGGCCAGGGCCGGATGACGGTGTTCGGCTCGGAATCGAAGGCCCGCACCTTCGACTACAGGGCCGGCGACGTCGGCTACGTGCCCTTCGCCATGGGGCACTACATCGAGAATACCGGCGACACGACCCTGACATTCCTGGAGATGTTCAAGAGCCCGCGCTACGCCGACATCTCCCTGACGCAGTGGCTGGCCCTGACCCCGCACCCCCTGGTCCAGGCCCATACCGGGCTGGATCCCGAGCGCCTTGAGGCCCTGCCGGAGACGAAGTCCCCCGTTGTGCCGGGTTGACGCGCCCGGGAACCCGGACCGATCCTGGCGCGTCGACTCGCACAAGCGTTTCCGAAACCCGCTCGACTCTCGCACGGAGGGACCTATGCGTGCCGCGTCCCGCGCGCTCCTCGCCCTGGCGCTCGCCCTCCCCGCGGGCTCCGCCTGGGCGCAGGTGCAGCAGAACGACCCGAATGCCGCCAACGCCTCATTCGCCCTGCAGGGCCAGATCCGGTCGCTCAACCAGCAGCGGGTCTCGGACTTCAACACGCTGAACCAGACGTTCCAGCGCAACGTCCAGGCCGATTCCTTCGGGCCCTACCTGCCCTATCGGGGCGTCCGCGGGGACGTGTACCGGGGCCGCCATATCGGTCGGAACGGGATCGTGCGGCGGGGCGGCGGCCTCAACACGAGCGTCTGCACCGGCTGCTGACATCGGCCTCCGCGCCGCCGGGATATCCGCGCAGAGCGGGGAAAGCCCGAAAAAAACCTTTTCCCGCGGGCACGCTTCCCCCAGAAGCTGGGCCCATGGTGGCGTGCGCATGAACATCCTGCTGATCGGCTCCGGCGGCCGCGAGCACGCCCTGGCCTGGCGACTGGCTCAGAGCCCGCTCTGCACCCGCCTGTTCACGGCGCCGGGCAATCCCGGCACGGCCCGCCACGGGACCAACCGGCCGGACCTCAAGGTCACGGACCACGCGGCCGTCGCCGCCTTCTGCGCGGCGGAGGCGATCGGCCTCGTGGTGGTCGGGCCCGAGGCGCCCCTCGTCGCCGGCCTGGTGGACGACCTGAAGGCCGCCGGGATCCGCGCCTTCGGGCCGACCCGCGACGCCGCCCGGCTCGAGGGCTCGAAGGGCTTCACCAAGGATCTCTGCGCCGCCTGCAACATCCCGACCGCCGCCTTCGCGCGCTTCTCCGATCTGGAGCCGGCGCTGGCCTATGTCCGCCAGCAGGGCGCCCCGATCGTCGTGAAGGCCGACGGCCTCGCCGCCGGCAAGGGCGTCACCGTGGCCGAGACCGTCGACCAGGCCGAGGACGCGCTGACCGGCCTCTTCGCCGAGCCCGGCGCCGAGGTCGTGGTCGAGGAGTGCCTGTTCGGCGAGGAGGCGAGTTTCTTCGCCCTGTGCGACGGCACCCGGGCGATCTCCCTCGGCACCGCCCAGGACCATAAGCGGGTCTTCGACGGGGACCGGGGGCCCAATACCGGCGGCATGGGCGCCTATTCCCCGGCCCGGGTGGTCACCCCGGAGATCGAGGCCCGGGTCATGGCCGAGATCATCGCGCCGACGCTTGCCGGCATGCGGGCCCGCGGCTGCCCGTTCACCGGCATCCTGTACGCCGGCCTGATGCTCACCGCCGACGGCCCCAAGCTGATCGAGTACAACACCCGCTTCGGCGACCCCGAGGCGCAGGTGCTGATGCCGCGCCTCGCCTCCGACCTCGTGCCGGCCCTGCTCTCGGCCTGCGAGGGCGACCTCTCCGGCGTGAGCCTGGAATTCGATCCGCACCGGGCGGCCCTCACCGTGGTGATGGCGGCGGCCGGCTATCCGGGCGCCGTGGTCCGGGGCTCGGTGATCCGGGGCGTCGACGCCGCCGAGGGCGACGGGGTTCACGTGTTCCAGGCCGGCACCCGCGCCGAGGACGGGCAGCTGCTCGCCGATGGCGGCCGGGTCCTGGCGGTGACGGCCCTCGGCGACAGCGTCACGGACGCCAAGGCCCGCGCCTACGCGGCGGTGGCCCGGATCGACTGGCCGGAGGGTTTCTGCCGGCGCGACATCGGGTTCCGCGCGGTGGCGCGGGAGGCGGGAGAGGGCTGAACCCCCGGTCTCGCTCGTGGCGGGTGTCCCGGGCCCCACCCCACCCTGCCCTCCCGGACGAGGCCGGCGTGCCCGGAATGACGGGGTTGTCCGCGTCAAGCCGCCCGCCCCCTACTCCCCCACCGCCGCGCCGGCCGGCCGGCGGTTGTCGTTGGCACCGTAGAGCAGGCCCGGCCGCATCCGCTCCGTGCGCGAGGCGTCGTTGCCCGACGACGCGGCCTCCGGAAGCACGGGCGCCGCGGCCCGGACCGCGATGAGTTCCTGCGCCCCCCAGGGCCTCTGCTCGACGATCGTGTGGCCCATGCCCCTGAGGATGGCCTGGGTGTCCGCCGAGAGCGCGAAGGGCTCGGCGTAGACCGTGTCGGGCAGCCACTGGTGATGGATGCGCGGAGCGTCCACCGCCTCCTGCGGCTCCATGCCGAAATCGAGCACGTTGATCAGCGTCTGCGCGTTGATCGTGATGATCCGCGAGCCCCCCGGCGAGCCCGCCACCAGCGCGACCTTGCCGTCGCGCAGCACGATCGTGGGCGCCATGGAGGAGAGCGGGCGCTTGCCCGGCTGGATCGCGTTCTTCGTCCCCTGCACGAGCCCGAACAGGTTCGGCACCCCGGTCTTGACCGTGAAATCGTCCATCTCGTCGTTGAGGAAGAACCCCGTGTCGCCGGCGATCACCCCGGCGCCGAAATAGCCGTTGATCGTGTAGGTCAGCGCGACCGCGTTGCCGGCCCTGTCCATCACCGAGATGTGGGTGGTCTCGGGCCGCTCCCGCGGCTCCGGGCCGGGATCCGGACGGATCTCCGCCGACGGGGTCGCCCGGTCCGGGCGGATCGAGGCCCGGAGCGTCTCCGCGTAGGCCGGCGACAGCAGCCGGTCGACCGGGTTCTCTACGAAGGCCGGATCGCCGAGCAGCAGGTTGCGGTCCGCGTAGGCGCGCCGCATCGCCTCCACCATCAGGTGCACGGTCCGGGCCGAGTTGAACCCCGCCGCCCGCAGGTCGTAACCGTCGAGGATGCTGAGGATCTCGCAGAGCGTGGTGCCGCCGGACGAGGGCGGGGGCGCCGACAGGATCGTGGCGCCCCGGTAGCGGCAGGTGAGCGGCTCGGACTGCGTCACTGTGTAGGCGGCGAAGTCGGCCGCCGTCAGCAGGCCGCCGCCCGCCCGCGACGCCGCCTCCACGGCCTCCGGGATCGCGCCCTTGTAGAACACGTCCGCACCGCGCTCCGCGATGGCCTGGAGGGTGCGGGCGAGGTCGGCCTGGACCAGCCGGTCCCCGGGCCGCCAGGGGCTGCCGTCCGGGCGCAGGAAGATCCGGGCGACGTTCGCTTGGCCCGCGAACAGCTTCGTGCCGGATTCGAGGATGTCGGTGTCGCCCCGGGTCAGCACGAACCCGTCCCGGGCGAGCGCGATCGCCGGCGCCATCACCCGCGCCAGCGGCAGGGTCCCGTACGCGGCGAGGGCGGTGTTGAGGCCGAGCACCGTCCCGGGCACGCCGGCCGCCTTCCAGCCGCGCAGGCTCGCGCCCTTCACGACGTTGCCGGCAGCGTCGAGATACATGTCCCGGGTGGCGGCCGCCGGGGCGGTCTCGCGGAAATTGATGAAGCGGCTGCGCCCGTCGGCGCTGTGGAGCACCAGGAAACCGCCGCCGCCGATGTTGCCGCAGCAGGGGTTCACCACCGCCTCGGCGTAGGCGACCGCCACCGCGGCGTCGACGGCGTTGCCGCCGGCCCTCAGGATGTCGGCGCCCACCTGCGAGGCGAGGCGCTGGGACGAGACCACCATCCCGTTCTCGGCCTCGACGGCCGGTCCCGAGGCGGAGCGCGCAGCGGGCGCGCCCAGGGCGAGCAGGGCCGTGAGGAGCAGCGCGCGTGCCGGTGCGATCATCCCTGCCCTCTCCGGTGCGGGTCCCGCGCCGTCATATAGGGGACCGCGCGCTGGAGTCGCTGGACCCGTCCGATCACCGTATCCCGAGGGGCGGCGAAGCCGCCGCGAAGGAGCCTCCGAGGGCTCGCGAGACTTCCGGAGCCCCTCCGAGCCCCTCCGAGCCCGCAGCACAGCACCGCAGGATGAGAGGGGCGAAGGGCGGTGAGGGATCGGGCCGATCTGCCTCACTCGGTTTCGCTGGAACGGTTCGGTTGAGGTGCACCTCTCCGTCATCACGAGCGCAGCGAAGTGACCCAGGGTCGCGCCACGTCAGGAAGCGTGGCGCTGCTGGATTGCTTCGCTCCGCTCGCAAGGACGGCGCGCCGCCGAAGGCCTCAGCCGTTGCGGAACGTGTAGCTGTAGCCGTTCAGCGCCGGCGCGCCGCCGAGATGGGCGTAGAGCACCTTCGAGCCCTTCGGGAAGAAGCCCTTCTTCACGAGGTCGATCATGCCCTGCATCGACTTCCCCTCGTAGACCGGGTCGGTGATCATCCCCTCGAGCCGGGCCGAGAGGCGGATCGCCTCCACGGTCTCCTTGGAGGGCACGCCGTAGACCGGGTAGGCGTAATCCTCGTTGAGAACCACGTCGTCGGCCACGATGTCGCCCGCGCCGACCAGGGCGGCGGTGTTCTGGGCGATGTCGAGGACCTGGGCCTTGGTCTGGGCCGGGGTGCAGGAGGCGTCGATGCCGATGACGTTGCGGGCGCGCCCGTCGGCCGAGAAGCCCACCAGCATGCCGGCATGGGTCGAGCCCGTCACCGTGCAGACCACCACGTAGTCGAAGCGCAGGCCCATCTCGGCCTCCTGCTTGCGCACCTCCTCGGCGAAGCCGACGTAGCCGAGCCCGCCGTACTTGTGCACCGAGGCACCGGCCGGGATCGCGTAGGGCTTGCCGCCCTCGGCCTCGACCTCGGCGAGCGCCCGCTTCCACGAATCGCGGATGCCGATGTCGAACCCGTCATCCACGAGCTGCGTCTGCGCGCCCATGATCCGCGACAGGAGGATGTTGCCGACCCGGTCGTAGACGGCATCCTCGTGGGGCACCCAGGCCTCCTGGATCAGCCGGCACTTCATCCCGATCTTGGCGGCAACCGCCGCGACCATGCGGGTGTGGTTCGACTGCACGCCGCCGATCGACACAAGCGTGTCGGCGCCGCTCTTGATCGCGTCCGGCACGATGTACTCGAGCTTGCGCAGCTTGTTGCCGCCGTAGGCGAGGCCGGAATTGCAATCCTCGCGCTTGGCGTAGAGCTCGACCTCGCCGCCGAGATGCGCGGTCAGGCGCTTGAGCGGCTCGATCGGCGTCGGGCCGAAGGTCAGGGGATAGCGCTCGAACTTGTCCAGCATCGGGTCTCTCCGGGTCTCGGGGCGCCCCGGGGCAGCAGCGGTCTCGGTCCGCCCGGGCGCATCGAAGCGAGGCCTCGGCAACGGCCCGGCGCGAGGCCCGGCTCCGTCTTCGAGGCGCGGGGAGAATCTACCCGATCCGGGATGAAAGGTGCTCTCGATCTTCGAGCATGAACAGACCTTGACTTGCGCTGCTGACCATGCTGGCTAGGGAGTATTCCGGATTTTGCGCCGCATCCGAAAGAATCGTCCATGTCCGTAGGGCTCGATCGGATCGACCAGAAGATCCTCCGCCTCCTCCAGACGGACGGGCGCATGGCGAATGCCGAGATCGCCGAGCGGGTCGGCACCAGTGCGGCCACCTGCCATCGCCGGATCCAGCGCCTGTTCGCGGACGGGTTCGTGCGGGCGGTCCGGGCGCTGATCGATCCGATGCGGGTCGGGCGCGGCACCCTGGTCTTCGTCGGCGTCGTGCTCGACCGCTCGACGCCCGAGAGTTTCTCGGAGTTCGAGGCCGCCGTGCGCGCGATCCCCGCGCTCCTCGACTGCCACCTCGTGGCCGGCGACTTCGACTACATGCTGAAGATCCGGGTCTCCGACATGGCCGACTTCAACCGCCTCCACAGCGCCACGCTGATCGGCCTGCCGGGGGTGCGCCAGACCCGGACCTTCTTTGTGATGAAGGAGGTGATCGACAACGCGCCGCTGGATCTGTGATCTGGCTTCGCGCGATGCAGCCCACGCCGTCATCGCGAGCGCAGCGAAGTGACCCAGGGCCGCGCTACGTCCGGAAGCGTGGCGCTGCTGGATTGCTTCGCTCCGCTCGCAAGGACGGCGGCCGCAGCCATCAGCCGGAAACGGGATAAGCCCGCCTACCCCTCCCCGCGCCGCGCCTTCCGCAAGGCCTCCCAGCGCTCGAGCCGCTCGGCCAGCCTCGTCTCGTAGCCCCGCTCCGTGGGCGCGTAGAGGTGCTGGCGCCCCAGCGCGTCGGGCCAGTAATCCTGGCCCGAGAAGGCGTCGGGCTCGTCGTGGTCGTAGCGGTAGCCCTCGCCGTAGCCGATCCGCTTCATCAGCTTGGTCGGCGCGTTGAGGATGGTCCGCGGCGGCGGCAGGGAGCCCGCCTCCTTGGCCAGCCGCGTCGCGGCCTTGTAGGCCTCGTAGACGGCGTTCGATTTCGGCGCGCAGGCGAGGTAGATCGCCGCCTGGGCGAGGGCCAGCTCGCCCTCGGGGCTGCCGAGGAAGTCGAACGCGTCCTTGGCGGCGTTGGCCACCACCAGCGCCTGCGGGTCGGCGAGCCCGATATCCTCCACCGCCATGCGCACGAGCCGGCGGGCGATGAACAGCCGGTCCTCCCCGGCATCGAGCATCCGGCAGAGATAGTAGAGCGCCGCGTCCGGATCCGAGCCGCGCACGGTCTTGTGGAGCGCCGAGATCAGGTTGTAGTGGCCCTCCTGCGCCTTGTCGTAGATGGGCGCGCGCCGCTGCACGATCGCTTGCAGCGCCTCGGCGTCGAGGGTCTCGCCGGGGCGGGCCGAGCGCCAGACCTCTTCCGCCAGGGTCAGGGCCGCGCGGCCGTCGCCGTCGGCCATGCGGACCAGAACGCCGCGCGCCTCCTCGGTAAGCGGCAGGGCCTGGCCCGTCAGCGCCTCGGCCCGGACCAGCAGCCGCGCGACGGCGCCCGGATCGAGGGTCCGGAACAGCAGCACCCGGGCGCGGGACAGGAGCGCGGCGTTCAGCTCGAAGGACGGGTTCTCCGTCGTCGCGCCCACCAGCGTGACGGTCCCGTCCTCCATCACCGGCAGGAAGGCGTCGAGCTGGGCCCGGTTGAACCGGTGGATCTCGTCGACGAACAGCAGGGTCCCCTGCCCGGTCGCCCGCCGCTTGCGCGCCGCCTCGAACACCTTCCGCAGGTCGGGCACGCCGGAGAAGATCGCCGAGATCTGCTCGAAATGCAGGTCGGTGCCCTGGGCGAGCAGCCGCGCCACCGTGGTCTTGCCGGTGCCGGGCGGCCCCCAGAAGATCAGCGAGCCGAGCGTCCGTCCCCGCAGCAGGCGCGTGAGCGCCCCGCCCTCCCCGGTCAGGTGTTCCTGGCCGACGACCTCGGCGAGGGTCTGCGGGCGCAGCCGATCCGCCAGCGGGCGGGCGGCCTCGGCGCCGGGGGCGCGGCCGGGATCCGGCGCGGCGGGTGTCTCCGCGGAGGCGAACAGGTCGGACATCCGCGCATCAACACCGGGCGCGGCCGGGGGCGCAAGCCGGGAGCCGGGGCTTGCCCACGGCCACGGGCTCGGCGCCCCGCGACGGGATCAGCCGCCGAACACCGAGGTCAGGATCTCGCCGTTGCGGTTGATCGCGACCTCCCAGGAATTGAGGCTGTTGCGGGTGACCCGGTCGAGGTCCTTGGTGGTCGCCATCGGCACGCCGTTGACCGCCACGATCACGTCGCCCTTCTGCAGCCCGACCCGGGCCGCGATGGAGTTCTCGTCCACCGCCTGCACGGCCACGCCCTCGGCCGGGAAGTCCACCTGCATCTCCTCGGCCACCGCCGGCGAGGTGTTGACGAGGGTCGCGCCGAGGAAGGGCGAGCGGGTCTTCACCTTGAGCGCGTCCCGGGGACGCGTCTCGGGCGCCGGAGCGAGCTTGACCGGGACCGTCTGACGGGTCGTGCCGCGCAGGATCCCGAACCGGGCGTGGCCCTGCACGCCCTTCAGGGCGAAGCGGTAGCCGAAGGCCTCCGGATCGGCGACCTCCTGGCCGTCGACCGTGAGGATCAGGTCGCCGCGCTTCAGGCCCGCCTCCTCGGCCGGGCTCTTGGGCTGGAGGCTCGCCACCAGCACGCCGGTCGGGTGGTCGAGGCCCATGCTGTCGGCGATGTCGGGCGTCACGCTCTGGATGCGCGCCCCGAGCCAGGGCCGGCGCACGACGTTCGCCCCGTCCCGGGCGGCGTCGACCACCGCCTTGACCATGCCCACCGGGATCGCGAAGCCGATGCCGTGGCTGCCGCCCGACTGCGAGTAAATCGCGGTGTTGATGCCGACGAGTTGGCCGCGCAGGTCCACCAGCGCGCCGCCGGAATTGCCCGGGTTGATCGCCGCGTCGGTCTGGATGAAGTACTGGTAGTCCGCGGAGCCGACCTGCGTGCGCGCCAGCGCCGAGACGATGCCCTGCGTCACCGTCTGGCCGACGCCGAACGGGTTGCCGATCGCCATCACGAAGTCGCCGACCTCCAGGGCGTCGGCATCGCCGAACGGCATCGGCACGAGGCCCTTCGGCGGTTCCTTGATCTTGAGCACCGCGAGGTCGGTGCGGGTGTCGCGCATCACGATCGTGGCCTCGAACTCGCGGCGATCCGCCAGGGCGATCCGCACCTCGTTCATGTTGTCGATGACGTGGTTGTTGGTGATCACGAGCCCGTCGGCATCGACCAGCACGCCCGAGCCCAGGGAGCGCTGCGCCCGGTCACCCCGGGGGCCGCGGCCGCCCTCCGGCTCGCCGAAGAAGCGGCGCATGAACTCCTCCATGGCGCTGGTGCGCGCGCTGGAGCGCTTGTCCACGTGGGAGGCGTAGACGTTCACCACCGAGGGCGCGGCCCGCTTCACCACGGGGGCGAAGGAGAGCTGCACGTCGGCCTTGCTGAGCGGCACGACCTTCGCGGTGCCGTCCTTCGCGGGCTCCCGGGTCTCCGTCCGCGCCATCTGCGCCGCGGCCGGGCTGGCGGCCAGCAGGGCTGCGACGAGGGCGGGCAGGGTGAGGCGGGTCAGCATGCAGGGCTCCGGCGTCTGGGCGGGCGCGCCGTCCAGGCCGAGACAAGGCAGGCGCACCGTGCGGCCCCACGCTATCGAGGCCGATTGCGGCAGGTCGACGACACCTTCGCCGCAGGCGGGGCGTGTCGCCGTCAGACGGCTTCCTTGCTGCGCGCCCGCCGCTTCCCGGCGGGCTGCGGCGCGGGCTCGGCTTCGGGTTCCGGCGCCGCGGCACGCGGCTGCCCGAGGCCCAGGGAGCGGGCGAGCTGCGAGCGCTGCTCGGAGTAGCTCTGGGCCGTCATCGGGTAGTCCGAGGCGAGGCCCCACTTGGCGCGGTAGGCCTCCGGCGTCAGGCCGCGCAGGGTGAGGTGCCGGCGCAGCGTCTTGTAGGGCTTCCCGTCCTCGAACGAGATCAGGAAGTCCGGATTGATCGAGCGCCGGATCTCCTGCGCGGTCGCCTTGGCGATCGGCGGGCTCTGGCCGGCGTCGCAGACCCCCCGAATCGCCGCGTGCACCTCGTTGAGGAGGCCGGGCAGATCCGCGCTCTGCACGTGATTGTGGCTCACATAGGCCGAGACGATCTCGGAGGCGAGCGTGACGAGGCGGAGAGAGCCGCCGTTCGACTGGGCCATGTCTCGTGCGTTGCCTTCTCGTGATGACGAAACTCGCCAGAACGCAAGCACTGCGTCGCGATTCGGACGCCTGATACAATCGCATTCGCAAGAAGCGTCAAGTCTTAAATTCGGAACTGGGGTATACGGTCCCAAATAGCGTAATAAGAGCGATCTTGATCGCTCAACCTCAAGGAGTAATGCCTGTCAGGGTCTCGCTTGTGCGCAATCGATATTGCCGAATTATCCCTGCGACCTGACGCGGCCTGCACTCTACAGCCGAAGGTGCGATGCGGTGCCGGCTATAGAGCTTACGAGGCCGTTTCTGCCCATCGATTGTGCATTCGCAGAGCGTCGCTGGCCGATACCTCAAAGCCGATAGGACAACCTCAGCGACGCTTTGTGGCGGTCGCACCTCGGCGGTGAGCGACGGAGTGTCTGGAAGCGGACCGACGGTGCGCCAGTGGCGCACCCTGATCGCGACGCGCTCGGGCGTTCGGGCTCCGTCCGTGGCCGAACAAACGCAGAACCCGCCGCGCTGTTAAGCGCGGCGGGTTCTGTGTGTCGGAT
>NZ_JBKFAL010000027.1:0-72586 GCF_053345625.1 Methylobacterium sp. D53M | reverse complement strand
TGCGCGCCGCCGTCGACGACGCCTCACCGTCATCGCGAGCGCAGCGAAGCGACCCAGGGCGGCGCAACATCGTCAGGCGTCGCAACCCTGGATCGCTTCGCTGCGCTCGCGAGGACGGCGGAATCGATCCCATGACCCGGAAACAAGATGAGAGTCAGGCGCAGGTCCCTCTCCCGTGCGAGAGAGGGATCGCGTCGCGGCGCGGCTGTGCCGACCCGCAGACGCCTGTCTTCCGGACCTTTGCAACACGATCGGGAATGCACCGTCGGCAGGTCCGGGTTCCGGGCTCGCCTGCGGCACCCCACGGAATGATGGGGCGGGGGCGGACCGCCGGCCCGCCTCCAGAAAACCCGGCCCGCGCCTCCGGTCAGTCCGCCCGCCGGAGGCGGCTCGCGAAGAAGCCGTCGAGGCCGCCGCGGGCGCCCGCCAACTCCGGCAGGTGGCACGGCAGCGTGCGCAGGTCGCCGCGGTCGTCGATCAGCGCCGCGGCGCCGCCGACCTCCTCGGGCCGGACCGGCACCCGCGCGTAGCGGGGATCGCGGGCCAGGAACGCCGCCACCTGCGCCTCGCCCTCTTCCGGCTCCAGCGAGCAGGTGCAGTAGACGAGGAGGCCGCCCGGCCGCACCAGCCCGGCCGCGTGGTCGAGGAGCTTCGCCTGGAGCGCGGCGAGCCGCCCGATATCGGCCTCGGCCTTCGTCCAGGCCACGTCCGGATGGCGCCGGATCGTCCCGGTGGCCGAGCACGGCGCGTCGAGCAGCACGGCGTCGTGGTCCTGCGGCTCCAGCGCAAGGGCGTCGGCGACCACGACGTCGACGGCGAAGCCGAGCCGCGCGACGTTCTCGCGCAGGCGCTCCAGCCGCGGTGCGGACCGATCGACCGCCGTGACCCGGGCGCCGGTGGCGGCGAGCTGCAGGGTCTTGCCGCCGGGCGCCGCGCATAGGTCGAGGACGCGGGTGCCGTCCCGCGGCGCCAGGAGCCGGGCCGGCAGCGCCGCGGCGGCGTCCTGGACCCACCACGCTCCCTCCTGGAAGCCCGGCAGCTCGGGAATGGCCGGGCCGTTCTCGGGCAGGCGCAGGGAGCCGGTCGGCAGGGTCACGGCGCCGAGCCGCGCGGCCCAGTCGGCGGGCTCGCCCCGCGGGGTCAGGTCGATGGCGGCCCCCGCGAGGTGGGCGCGGGCGATCGCGGCCGCGCGCTCGGGCCCGTAGGCCGCGACCCAGCGGCGGGCGAGCCAGTCCGGGGTGTTGACCGCCAGGGCGTCGGCGTCCGCGGCCAGGATCGCGTCGCGCTCGCGGGCGACCCGGCGCAGCACCGCGTTGACGAGCCCGGCGAGATGGGCCGTGCGGGTATCCGCCTTGGCGAGCCGCACGGCGAGGTCGACCGCGGCGTGGTCGGGGACCGCGAGGTCGAGGATCTGGGCGGTCGCGGTGGCCAGCAGGGCCGTGAGCTGCGGCTTGGCCGCCGGGAGCCCGCGCTCGAGCCGCGCGGCCAGGGCGGCGCGGATCAGCCCGTAGCGGCGGAAGGTCGCCACCGCGATGGCCCGCGCCAGCCCGGCATCGGCCGGCGCCAGCGCCTCGGCGCGGATCGCCTGGGCGAGGGCGTCGTCGAGGGCGGGGGGGCGCTCCTGGCCGATCAGGGCCGCGACCGCCTGCATCGCCGCGCGGCGCGCGCCCAGTCCCGCGATGTCCGAACCGGTCCCGCCCGGTGCCGCTGCGTTCCGCGTGTTGCGGCCTGTGTTCCGCGATGCCACTTCTGCTCCAGATCCGACGTCTTCCCGACCCACGCCCTCACACCCGAGCGAGCGCGATGCAAGAGCCGACCGCAAGAGACCTGCACCGACAGGACCCGCACCGACAGGACCCGGCCGCGGAGGCCGGAGACGGCCCCGCCCCGCCCCGCATCCTCAGCCCGGCGGCCCAGCGCGCCCTCGCCGAGGCCGCCGAGCGCCGCGCGGCGATCGACGCCCGGGCCGCCGAGATCAGCGCCAAGCCCGAGCGCCAGGGGCGCGGCGGCCTGGAGCCGGTCCGCTACGACGACTGGGAGGTGAAGGGCCTCGCGGTCGACTTCTGAGAGATCCGCCGCGGGGCGCCTACTCGGCCGGGACCGCCAGCGGCGCGCCGGCCTCTTCCTCGGCCCGGGCCTCGGCCACGCCAGCCCCGAAGCGCCGGTACCAGAGCCCGGTCAGGATCGGCACGAAAATCGAGGTGACGATGATGCAGATCGTCACCAGCACGGTGGCGGTCTGCGCCGAGGGGGCGAATTGCGGGGCGACGGCGGCGATCGCCAGCGGGTTGGCGGCCGCCGCCCCGGCGGTGGAGGAGGCGGCCAAGCCGGCCGTGCCGGTCCCGCCCCCGATCGCCCGGTCGGCCACGATCAGCGGGATTCCGGTCAGGACGATCACCGCGAGCGCCAGCACGATGCCGAGCCCCGCGAGCGGCGAGAGCAGGTTGTTGAGGTCGACCGTGTTCCCCAGCGCGAAGGCGAAGAACGGGATCATCAGCTGGCCGCCGGGCGCGAACAGGGCCCGGAGCTTCGGGTCGAGGTTGCCGAGGGCGAAGCCGACCAGGAAGGGCAGCACCGCGCCCACGAAGATCTGCGGCTCGAAATGCGCCGCCCCGGAGGCGCCGAGGATGATCATGCTCATCAGCGGGCCGGACTCGATCGAGGTCAGGATGAAGGCGCCGGCCTCCTCGCGGCTGCCGTAGGTCTGCATCAGCGAGGCGTAGAGGCCGCCATTGGTCATATCCATCGCGCAGACGATCGCCAGGATCGACAGGCCGGCGAAGAAGCCGGTCTGGATGCCCTCGGGCGGGATGAACAGCCCGGCCACCAGCACGATCGCCCAGGCGGCGACGAGCTTGGTCGCCACCAGCGTGCCGGACTTGCGCAGCACTGTGCCGGTCGCCTTCAGGCTGACCGAGGCACCCATGCAGAAGAACCAGACCGCCAGGATCGGGATCACGCCGGTCATGATCCCCTGCGTGAAGCCCTTGAAATAGGCCGGGGCGCCCGGCGCGAAGGTCTTGCACAGGGCCCCGAGCAGGAGCGGCACCAGCATCAGGCCGCCGGGAATCCTGTCGATCGCCGCCTTGATCTGCATGGCGCGTCCCTCCCGATCCGGGTCGTCCGCCGACGCGCCGGACCTGGGGCGGATCGCGGACGCCGCGCCGGCCCGCGCCTCTGTCGGGCGCCTCTCGGACCGGTGCGTCATCCTGTCGGGGCGCGGCGCGGGCCGTCAAGCGGCGCGCCGGCGCGGGGCTTGCCGAACGTGTCGCGCTGTCGGGCGCGGAACGTCGGACGCCGGGCCCCGTTGGCGAGGTTCACCGGAGGGAGGCGACGATGGCGACGACAGTATCGGCCCGGAGCGCGGCCGCGGGCCCGCACGGCGAGATCCACCTCGCCCGCGGCGAGCGGCTCGGCATGCGGATGTGGCGGGCCGAGGAGCCCAACGCCGACAAGCCGATGACCACCTCGGCGCACGAGACGGTCGGCTACGTCATCAGCGGCCGGGCCGAGCTCGTGCTGGAGGGCGAGACCGTGGCGCTCGCGCCGGGCGATTCCTACTGCGTGCCGGCCGGCGCGGCGCACACCTACCGGATCCTGGAGACCTTCACGGCCGTCGAGGCGACCGCCCCGCCGGCCGGGTGAGGCCGGCGGGCCTCAGTGGGTCATGTAGACCTGCGTGCCGACATCGACCCGCGCGTAGAGGTCGACCACGTCCTGATTGTACATCCGGATGCAGCCGTAGGACGCGTAGGTGCCCACCGAGTTCGGCCGGTTGGTGCCGTGGATGGCGTACTCGCCGCCCGCGAGCGTCATCGCCGCCGCCCCCATGGGATTGTGCGGCGAGCCGCCCGCGATGAGGTTCGGCAACCGCGGGTTGTCGCGCTTCACCTCCGCGGGGGGCGACCAGGCGGGGGCGACGTACTTGCCGTCGATCGGCTTGATGCCGAACCACTGCTTGCCGGGACGGCCCACCGCCACGGGATAGCGGATCGCCGTGCCGTCGCCGTTCACCAGGTAGAGCTTGCGCTGCGACACGCTGATCACCACCGAGCCCGGCGCGACGCCGTTGGCGAAGGGGACGATCTCGCGCGCCTGCGCCGCCTGGAAACAACCGGCCAGCATCGCGCCGGCCAAACCGAATAGAGCCGCCACCCGACCCGACATCACCGCGATCCTCGCAAAGCTAGACTAGACGCGGGCAAGTAATCCCCGGCCGAGCTTACCGTTCCGAGAAAAGCTATGGTTGACGCGGGGTCATTCTGCGGATCCGCGGGGCACGGTAAAAGAGCAACCACGAACCAGGGTGTACGGGCCGTTGCCGCGCGGCGGGGCCGCCGTTCCGCGCGTCTCAGCGCGTCTCAGCGCTCGTGGAGCTCGCTCCCGCGCCGGTCCTCCGACTGCCAGCCGTGGCGCTCCAGCTCCGGGTCGAGATGCTCCTCCACCGGGTAGCCGACGCAGAGATAGGCCACGAGCCGCCACGTCTCCGGCACGGCCAGGATCGCCGCGACCGCCTCCGGCTCCAGGATCGAGACCCAGCCGACGCCGAGGCCGCGGGCCCGGGCGGCGAGCCAGAAACACTGCACCGCCCCCACGACCGAGTAGGCCAGGGTCTCCGGCATGCTGGCCCGGCCGAGGCCGAGGCCGGTCTCGGTGGCCGCGTCGCAGAAGGCGGCCAGATGGACCGGCGCCTCCCGCAGGCCGGCGAGCTTCAGGCCGCGGTACTGCGCGGCCCGGTCGGTCGCGTAGCCCGCGGCCGCGGCTTCGTTGCAGCCGGCGAAGTTCTCCGCGACCGCGCGGCGGCGTCCCGGATCCGCGACCCGCACGAAGCGCCAGGGCCGGCTGTTGCCGACCGAGGGGGCCCGGTGGGCCGCCGCGAGGCAGGCGCGCAGGGCGTCCTCGTCGACCGGATCCGTCCGGAAGCGGCGCACGTCGCGGCGCCACGCGAACAGCGCGTCGAGGTCGTGCAGGAAGGCGGCGTCGAAGGCGGGCGGGCCCATGGTGCGGCTGGCATAGCCGCAACCCCGGCCCGACGGGAAACGGAAAAAAGGCCGCCCGAGGGGCGGCCTGAAGTCTTGGGTCTCGAAACCTCGGAGTGCCGGATCCTGAGATCCCGAGCGGCGACCGATGGCTGGGGAGCTGGGTGTCGGTCGCCGACCGGGCAGAACCCGGCGAGGTTCGACGCCTGTTGTCGCGCCGCAACGCGGCCTGCAAAAGGCGTGAATCGGGCCAAACCGTGTTTTTTGTCGCTTGGGCGTGTCTCGCGGGACACGGCGTGCGCGACCCTTGCGGGCCGCGGCGGCGAGGCCCATCATCCGGCAAAGCATCGATGCACGGGAGCCGTGATGACCGAGAGGACGAGCGCCGGGTCGAGGCCCGACGAGGCGGCGGGCCATGTCATCCCCTTCCCTGCCCGCGCGGCCCCTCCGCAGATCGCCTTCAACCGGGACGAGCTCCGCACGATCTTCAACCTCTACGGCCGGCAGGTCGCTGCGGGCGAGTGGCGCGACTACGCCCTCGATTTCCGCCGCGACAAGGCAGTGTTCTCGATCTACCGGCGCTCCTCCGAGATGCCGCTCTACCGCATCGAGAAGGATCCCAAGCTCGCCCGCCGCCAGGGGGCCTACGCCGTCGTCGCCGCGAGCGGCCAGATCCTGAAGCGCGGTACCGAGCTCGCCCGGGTGATTGCCGTGCTGGAACCGGCACCGGCGGCGGTCTGACCGCGCCCGCTCAGGACAGGGACAGGCGCCGGACGGTCGCGGCGATCTCGGCCACCGCCTCCGGCGCCAGGGGCCGGATCGGCCGCGGCGGCTCGGCGCGGCACAGGCCCATGAGATCGGCCAGGGCGTAGACCACCCGCAGGCTGGAATGCGTCCGGAACAGCGTCCAGAGGGGCTCCAGCTCGGCGTTGAGGGCGCGGGCCCGCTCGGTCTCGCCCGCCGCCACGGCCCGGACGATCGCCAGGCAGGTCCGGGGAAACAGGCCGCCCGCCACGCTGAACCACGCCGCGCCGCCGGCGATCAGCGCCTCGGTGACGTTCCAGTCGCCGCTGAACCCGATGGGGAAGCCCGCCGGGACGGCCTCCCGCAGGGCCGCGATCCCGGCGGCGGCCCGCGCCGGCTCCGGCGCGGCGCACTTGGCGGCCACGATCCCGGGCTGGCGGGCGATCCGGCCGATCAGCGCCGGCGTGAAGTGGAAATGCGTGGTCGCGGGGTTGTCGTAGAGGACGAGGGGCAGGCCGCCCGCCTCCCCTACGGTCGCGAAATGCGCCTCGACCTCGGCCTCGGTGAGCGGCGTGTACGAGACGGGGGCGAGGAGCCCGGCATCCGCGCCGGCCGCCCGCGCGTCCTGCGCGAGGCGGACGGCCTCGTCGGTGCGCAGGGCGCCGATGCCGACGAGGAGCGGGGCCCGTCCGGCCACGGCCTCGGCTGCGATCGCCACCGCCCGGCGCCGCTCCTCGCGGCTCAGGTACGCGTAGGTCCCGGTGCTGCCGAGGAGGCCGATCGAGTCGACCCCGGCGGCCGCCAGGGGCTCCAGCAACTGGCGCAGCGCTCCCGCGTCGACGCGGCCGTCTGCGTCGCTCGGGGTGATCGGGAAAGCGGAGAGGCCGGAGAGGTCAAGAAGCGCTGGCATGGCCCGAGCCTAGCGCATCCGCGCGCGGCGGCCAGGCAAAAAGAAACCCCGGCGGTGTCCCGCCGGGGTTCCCTCGTCCCGTCTTGTTCGGGCTGGCTTATCGGCGGTCGCCGATCAGGCTCAGCAGGAACTGGAACATGTTGATGAAGTCGAGATAGAGCGTCAGGGCGCCGTTCACCGACATCTTGGCCGCCATCTCGCCGTCGAAGCCGCCGTAGAGATACATCTCCTTGAGCTTCTGGGTGTCGTAGGCGGTCAGGCCCGCGAAGATCAGCACGCCCAGCACCGAGATGGCGAACTGGAGGGCCGACGAGGCGAAGAAGATGTTCACCAGCGACGCGAGGATGATGCCGATCAGGCCCATCATCAGGAACGAGCCCATGCCGGAGAGGCTGCGCCGGGTGGTGTAGCCCCACAGGCTGAGCGAGCCGAAGGCCGCCGCTGTGATGAAGAACACCTGCACCACGCTGCCCCCGGTGAACACCAGGAGGAGCGAGGACATCGAGGCGCCCATCACCGCCGCGAAGGCCCAGAACATCGTCCGGGCGGACGAGGCCGACATTCGGTCCATCCGCATGGAGAAGACGAAGATGAACGCCAGCGGGGCGAGCATCAGGACCCACTTCAGCGGGCTGAGGTAGAGGGTCTGACCGAACGGGGTCAGGATCGGGCGGGTGCCCTGGTAGGCCGCCACGGAGGCCATGTTCAGGCCGAGCGCGACGAGACCCGAGATGCCGAGCCCGACGATCATGTTGTTGTAGACGCCGAGCATGAAGGTGCGCAGGCCCTGATCGACCTCGACCTGGGTGCCGGCGTAGCCGGTCGGCTGCTGGGCGCCGTACCGGAAGGGGCTGTTCTCGAATGCCATGGGAGTTTCCTTGCGGAGGCTCTCTCAGCGTGGTGTTCGGTCGAGGCCCACGCAGGACCTCTGGCGCCGGGCTGGCGCCTCGGTCGGGAATATGTTGCGCCCGAAGCCGCGACACAAGTCCCCGGCCACGGTTCCGGGGCCGCTTTTCCGTGTCCGGCGGATGTATTTTTGTCCATCTGGGCCGGGATTAAAATGCATTCCGCTCCGTCGTCGGGTTGTTCGACTGACGGTTGCCGCCGTCCAGGCGTTTCGATGCGCCCGCGCGAAGTCTTAACGGCTTCCTTATGCCACGTGCGTCCGCGTGCGCCCCGGTTTCTCCGGTCCGGACCGCCAAGTCCCGGCGGGTTCGTGCCTGCACGGCGGGTCCGCAGCCTCGAAGATCCGCTCTCCGGCGCGCGGGATCTGGGCGGCCCGGGAGGGGCGGTTCAGTGCGTCATCCGGCGGGCCAGGGCACGGCCCAGACCCAGCAGCATCAGGTCAGCGGCCGCCCGCACCTCCGCGGGCATGTCGTCGGTGAGCGTCTCCTTGAGCGCGACGGCGAGGTCGGTCGCCCGCTCCAGCGGGTCGCCGCCCGCCATGGGCCTGCCGACCACGTAGCGGTCGCCGCCGTCGCGGATCTCGGTGATGTCCATCAGGATGCCGTGCGAGCGCTGCGGCTCGCCGTCCTCGTTCCGATGGGTCCGCCCCCGGCTGAGGAGCCAGCGCACGGTGCCGTCCGCCTTGAACACGCGGTACTCGGCAAGGACCAGCCCGCTCGATCGGACGGCCCGGAGCATGTGGTCCATCAACCACGTCATGTCCTCGGGATGCACTGCGGCCAGCGCCATCGGCCCGTTGATCGGACGGTCGGCGAGGTCGGGATTGCCGGTCAGCAGCCGGGCCGCGCCCGCGTCGTAGACGACCACGCCGCGGACGTGGTCCCACTCCCAGGCTCCCACAACGCACGAGGCTTCGAGAGCCGCCCGGAGACGGTCGGCGTTCTCCGCGTAGCCATCGATGACGTTGATGCGCATGGTGGACGGTCCCCCCGGGCCGCTCGAAGCTCGAATGTCTAGCTCCGTACCAATCTTCCGGCGAAATGACAAAGAGTTCACTTGCGAATACCCCTTCACGGGGGCACCTCTTGTCATGGTTGGGAAATTTTCCCCCGTCGCGAGTGATTCGAGGGGCCGCCATGGATGAGAACGGACTCGAATTCCTGCGGACGATTGCTGACCGGAAGGTGGAATCCTCCGCCGCGCGCGCGCTCAACAGGATTGCGCAGTCCCTCGATTTGCCGATCGAGGCGTTCTACGGTTCCGATCACTGCGGATCTGTGGACCGTCCGGCCATCGAGCGGGAGACGGAGCGGCTGCTGATGCTGGTCGGGGTCCACCTGCGCCGACTCGATCCTGCGGCGCGGAGGCGATTCGGTGAGGCGGTCCAAGCTCTGGTCGGCCCCGAACCGACCGAGGCATGCGCGCGCACCGCGGAGAATGCGGAGCGCGGCGACCCGTGAGCGCGGGGTCCGACGGTTGGAAACCCCTCCCCCACGGACCGAGGGCTTCGATATCCCGCCGGACCGTCTCCGGCCGGGCGCGGTCCGCCGCTCTCGACGGCCTCGATCGCGGCCTCCGCCGGGGCTGAACCGGATACGGAGCCTGCGGGATCGGCCTCCGTCAGGCCTGCCGGAGATACGGCGCCGGCTTCTGCCCCAGGATCCGCCACGTGCCGACGAGCCCGAGGAGGATCGCCAGCGCCACCGCGGCCACGGCCGCGACCAGCGCGCCCGACAGGTCGAGGCGGAAGTCGAGGTGCATGACCTTGGCGACGATCACCCAGCCGGCGAGCGTCCCGGCCAGGAGGCCGAACAGCGCCGTGGCGAGCCCCAGCGCGGCGTATTCGAGGGCGTAGGCGGTCAGCAGCCGCGCCCGGCTCGCGCCCAGCACCTTGAGCACGACGGCGTCGTAGAGCCGCGCCCGGTGCCCGGCCGCGATGGCGCCGGCCAGCACGAACAGGCTCGCCAGCACCGCCACGGCGCTCGCCCCCCGGATCGCTAGGACCAGCCGGCCGACGAGGTCCCCGATCGCGTCGAGGGCGTCCTTCACCCGCACGGCGCTCACCGACGGGAAGGTCTTGGCGACGTCGCGCAGGATGCGGTTCTCGGCGGAAGCGTCGGTGCCGCCGGGCAGGGTCAGCGTCGCGAGGTCGGAATGCGGCGCGCCCCGGAAGGTGCCCGGCGAGAACACCATCACGAAGTTGATGCCGAGGTTGCGCCACTCCACACGGCGCAGGTTGAAGATCGTCGCGGTGAGGTCGCGCCCGAGCACGTTCACCGTCACGGTGTCGCCGAGCTTCAGGCCGAGCTGGCGGGCGAGGTCGGCCTCGAAGGAGACCAGCGGCTTCGCGCCCTGCTCCGGGCTCCACCACGCGCCCTCGGTGAGGCTGGAGCCGTCCGGCACCGCGTCGGCGTAGGTGATGCCCCGGTCGCCGTCGAGCACCCAGGCGGCGTCTTCCGGGGGGCGGATCTTGCTCGCCGGCACGCCGTTCAGGGCGACGATCCGGCCGCGCATCATCGGCACATCCTCGATCTTCCCGCTCGGGGCCGAGCGCGCCAGGAACTCGCGGAACTGGGCGGCGTCCCGGGAGGGAATGTCCAGGAAGAAGAGGTTCGGCGCCCGGGCCGGCAGGGTCGCGCTGATCGTGCGGCGGACATTGGCGTCGATCAGGCTGAGCGTCACGAGGAGCGTCACGCCGAGGCCGAGCGACAGGACGATGGCGGGCGTCAGGGCGCCGGGCCGGTGCAGGTTGGCGAGCGCCATCCGGGGCGCCGGCCAGCGCGGGTGCGGCAGGCGGCGGGCGAGCGCCATCAGGCCGAGCGCCACCAGATGCAGCAGGCCGAACGCGATGGCGGCCGCCGCGATGAAGATCAGCGCGACGCGCCGGTCGAAGGCGGTCGCCACCGACAGGCCGACCAGGGCCGCGAGGCTGACGGCGAGCCAGATCCGGTAGCGCCAGCGCGGGCTGACGCGGGCCGGGTCGACCGTGTCGCGGAACAGGCCGGAGACCGGCACGTCGTGGGCGCGGCCGAGCGGCGTGATCGCGAAGGCGAAGGCCGTGATCAGACCGTAGGCGGCCGCGAGCGCCAGTTCTCCCGGGGCCAGCGTCGGGTTCAGCGGCAGCGGCAGGTCGGCGGAGAACAGGGCGTCGAGGAGGAAGGGCAGGCTCGCGCCGATCGCGAGGCCGATCCCGGTACCCAGCCCGGCGATGAGCATCACCTGCGTCAGGTACAGGGCGACCACCTGCGAGCCCGGCGCGCCGACGCTCTTGAGCGTCGCGATCGAGGGCCGCTTGCGCTCCACGAAGGCGTGGACGGCGTTGCCGACCCCGACGCCGCCGACGATCAGCGCGGTGAGTCCCACCAGGGTCAGGAACTGCGTGAAGCGCTCGATGCTCTTGGCGAAGCGCGGGTCGGCGTTGGTGCGCGAGCGGATCTCCCAGCCGGCCTCGGGGGTGGCGGCGCGGATCCGGGCCTGCGCCGCGTCGAGGTCGGCGTCCGGCGTGCCGGGCGGCAGGACGAGGCGGTAGCTCCAGCGGTTGAGGCTGCCGGGCTGGACGAGGCCGGTGGCGCGGAGCGTCGGCTCGGAGACCATCAGCCGCGGCCCGAAGCCGATGCCGCCGGCGATCTTGTCGGGCTCGGACACGATGGTGCCGCGGATCGCCACGTCGTGCCCGGCGAGCGCGATCCGGTCGCCGACCTTGACGTCGAGGCGGGTGAGCAGGGCCGGGTCGGCGAGCGCCCCCGGCACCCCGTCGCGCTCCGCCAGCAGGTCGGCGAGGCGGCCCGGCGGGTCGGTCGCGAGGTCGCCGGCGGCCGGATAGGTGGCGGGGTCGACGGCCTTCAGCTCGACCAGGGCCGCGTCGCCGCTGCCCGCCACCGCCATGGCCCGCAGGGAGGCGACGATGTCGAGGCGGCCTTCGCGCGCCAGCACCTGCCTCTCCGCGTCGGTCGCCTCGCGGTTGATGAGGTTGAAGGCGAGGTCGCCGCCGAGGATGCGCCGGCCCTCCCGGCCGAGCCCGTCGGACAGCGAGCGCGAGATCGACGCCACGCCCGCGATGGCCATGACGCCCAGCGCGATGCAGGCGAGGAACACCGCGAAGCCGTCGAGCCCGGCCCGCAACTCGCGCAGCGCGAGGCGCAGGGTGAGCGGGATCCGGCGGGGCGCGGGGTCGGGTCGGGTGATCGTGCCGTGCATCAGGCGGTCACCGCCTCCTCGATCCGCCCCGAGCGCAGGCGCACGGTGCGGTCGCACAGGCGGGCGAGGCCGTTGTCGTGGGTGACGAGGACCAGCGTCGCGCCGCGGTCCCGTTTCAGCCGGAACAGCAGGTCGACGATCTGGCGGCCGGTGGCCTCGTCGAGGTTGCCGGTGGGCTCGTCGGCCACGAGGATTGCTGGGTCGGGGGCGACCGCCCGGGCGATGGCGACGCGCTGCTGCTCGCCGCCGGAGAGCTGCGCCGGGTAATGGTGCAGCCGGTGTCCGAGGCCGACCGCCTCCAGCTCGGCGCGGGCGCGCTCCAGGGCGCCGGGCCGGTCGGCGAGTTCGAGCGGCAGGGCCACGTTCTCGAGCGCCGTCATGGTCGGCACGAGGTGGAAGGCCTGGAACACGATGCCGATGCGCCGGCCGCGGAACCGGGCGAGGGCGTCCTCGTCGAGGCGGACGAGGTCGGTGTCCTCGATGACGACGCCGCCGGAATCGGGCCGCTCCAGCCCGGCCATGACCATCAGCAGCGTCGACTTGCCGGAGCCGGACGGGCCGACGAGGCCGACCGCCTCGCCGCGGTCGACATTCAGCGAGATGCCGCGCAGGACGTGGACGCGGGCGGCGCCGCGGCCGAGGCTGAGATCGATGTCCGACAGCGCGATCGCGGGCTCGCGCAGCACCTTGCCTTGGCTCACCGGTGAGCCGATCTGTGGGCGATGACGAGCATGGCGCGCGAGGTCCTCACGTGGGGTCGATCCCTTCGGCTTCGATCTTGGCTCTACGGGCCGCGGGTGCACCGCGATATGGGTTCGGCATTGGGGCCGCGCCATGACGCGCGCGCTGTGTTCCGGCGCACGGCCCTGTATGCCGCAGCGCTAGCGCTCCTGATGGTCCCTTTCATGACAGCCGTCGCGCCGGGAGCGCGGGCCGCGCCCGGCGAGCCGGTCAAGCTCGTCGCCCTCGGCGACAGCCTGACCGCGGGCTACAAACTCCCGGCCGACGCCGCCTTCCCGACCGTGCTGGAGCGCCTGCTCAAGGCCAGGGGCGCGGACGTGACGGTCGCCAATGCCGGCGTCTCCGGCGACACCGCCACGGGCGGCCTCGACCGGGTCGACTGGTCGGTGCCGGACGGGACCGCGGGCGTGATCCTCGAACTCGGCGCCAACGACATGCTGCGCGGCACCGACCCGAAGGTCACCGAGGGCGCGCTCTCGGCGATCATCGAGCGGCTGAAGGCGCGGGGCATCCCGGTCCTGCTCGCCGGCATGCAGGCCGCGCCCAACCTCGGGCCGGACTACAAGGCGCGGTTCGACGCGATCTACCCGGCGCTCGCCAAGCGCTACGGCCTGACCCTCTACCCGTTCTTCCTCGACGGGATCATCGGCGACCGGGCGCAGCACCTCGACGACATGATCCACCCGAACCGGCAGGGCGTGGAGACCATCGCTTCCCGCATGCTGCCGACGGTGGAGGGTTTCCTGGGGGGCCTCCGGCAGGGGGCGTCGCGGTAGTGCCGCGCCTGTTCACCGGCCTCGCGGTGCCGCCCGCGATCGCCGACGCGCTGAGGGCCTGGCAGGGCGGCCTGCCCGGGGCCCGCTGGATCGAGCCCGGCGACTTCCACGTGACCCTGCGGTTCATCGGCGACGTCGACGCGACCACGGCCGACGACGTGGTGGAGGCGCTGTCCGAGATGCGGGTCCGCCCGGCCCTGACGGTGACGCTCGACGGCCTCGGCATCTTCGGCGGCGACAGGCCGCGGGCGCTCTACGCCTCGGTGGTGCCGGAGGCGGAGCTGACGGATCTCCAGGCCGAGCAGGAGCGGCTCGTGCGCCGGGCCGGGGTCGAGCCGGAGCGGCGGAAATTCACCCCGCACGTGACCCTGGCGCGCCTCCGGCGCGACGCCACGCCGGAGGCGGCGGCGATGTACCTGTCGCAGGCGCCGGTCTTCGCGCCGCTGACTTACACGTCGGACCGGGTGACGCTGTTCTCGGCGCGGGACTCGACCGGCGGCGGTCCGTACGTGGCGGAGGCGGAGTTCCCGTTCGCGTGATGCGCCTGGGCTCGGTCGTTCACGTCCTTGCGAGCGAAGCGAAGCAATCCAGAGTCGGCGACATCGCCCCGAACGTCGCGCTGCCCTCGGTCACTTCGCGTCGCTCGTGATGACGGAGGTTCGGTCTTCATGCGGGCCGATCGCGCGATCGGCCCGAACCGGCCTACAGCCGCCGCAGGGCCACGCTCTCGATCCGGTGGCTCGCGCCCTTGGTGAGGATCAGGCTCGCTCGCTGGCGGGTCGGCACGATGTTCTCGCGCAGGTTCGGCAGGTTGATCGTCGTCCAGAGCCGGTCGGCGATGTCGAGGGCCTCGGTCTCGGCGATCTCGGCGTATTTCCGGAAGTACGAGCGCGGGTCGCGGAACGCCGTCTGCCGCAGCTTCATGAAGCGCGTGACGTACCAGCGGTGCAGGTCGTCCTCGTGACCGTCGAGATAGATCGAGAAGTCGAAGAAGTCGGACACGAATGGGATTGCGGTCCCGTCGCGCGGCAGGCGGGCCGGCTGGAGCACGTTCAGGCCCTCGACGATCAGGATGTCGGGGCTCTCCACCACCCGCTCCTCGCCGGGCACCCGGTCGTAGACGAGGTGCGAGTAGAGCGGCGCGGTGACGCGCTTGTGGCCGGCCTTCACGTCGTGGAGGAAGCGCAGCAGCGCGGCGGTGTCGTAGCTCTCCGGGAACCCCTTGCGCTCCATCAGCCCGTTGGCGGCGAGCTCGGCGTTGGGCAGCAGGAACCCGTCGGTGGTGACGAGGTCGACCTTGGGGGTGTTGGGCCAGCGCGCCAGCAGGGCGGTCAGGATGCGGGCGGTCGTGGACTTGCCCACCGCCACCGACCCCGCGAGCCCGATGATGTAGGGCGCCTTGGTCTCGCGCTCGGCCATCAGGAAGCGCTGCGTCGCCTTGAACAGGCCCTGCGTCGCCGCGACGTACAGGGCGAGCAGACGGGACAGCGGCAGGTAGATCGCCACCACCTCCTCGACCGAGATCGGGTCGTTGATCGATTGCAGCCGCTCCAGGTCTTCCTGGTTGAGGGTGAGCGGCGTGTCGGCGCGCAGCTGCGCCCATTCCTCGCGGCTGAAGCGGCGATACGGCGAGAGCCGGTCGGACGCTTCGAGGATCGCCTCGACCGAGCCCGGCAGCGCGGCCGCGTTCACGCGTGGCGCCTCGCGGCCTTCTCGGCGATGCCGCTCTGGGCCGTGCGACGCTCCAGCTCCGCCATCACGGCATCGAGCTCGACCCCGCCCGCCCGGAGCAGCACGACGAGGTGGTAGAGCACGTCGGCGGCCTCGTTCCGCAGGCCGGTCTTGTCGCCCTGCACGGCCGCGATCGCCGCCTCCACCGCCTCCTCGCCGAGCTTCTTGGCCGCCTTGGCGGGGCCCTCGGACAGGAGCTTGGCCGTGTAGGAGGTGGCCGGATCGGTCCCGGCACGGCTCGCCACGAGGGCGGCGAGGTCGGCGAGCGTGTAGGCGGTCATGAAGCGATCTGCATGTTGCGACGGCCCCTTATACAGATCAGGGCCGGATTTCGGCAGGAAACTGCGCCACGGCCGCTCGGCGGGCAAGCGGAGCGGGTGAAGGCCGCCCGGCTTTGTCTGGGGATCACCCGTTGTCTTGGGTTCACCCGTTCGGCAGGTGCCGCGCCAGCGCCTCCAGCACGGCCATGCGGACGGCGACGCCCATCTCGACCTGCTCGCGGATCAGCGACTGCGCCCCGTCGGCGATCTCGGAGGAGATCTCGACACCGCGGTTCATCGGCCCCGGATGCATCACCAGCGCGTCGGGCTTGGCGAGCGCCAGCTTCTCGCCGTCGAGGCCGAAGTAGCGGAAATACTCCTTCACGGACGGGACGAACGAGCCGTTCATGCGCTCCCGCTGGAGGCGCAGCATCATCACGATGTCGCAGCCGACGAGGCCCTTGCGCATATCCGTGAAGGTCTCGACGCCGAAGCGCTCGATCCCGGAGGGCAGCAGCGTCGAGGGCGCGATCAGGCGGACCCGCGCGCCCATGGCCTGGAGCAGGATGATGTTGGAGCGCGCCACCCGCGAGTGCAGGACGTCGCCGCAGATCGCCACCTGCAGGCCCTCGATCCGGCCCTTGTTGCGGCGGATGGTGAGCGCGTCCAGGAGGGCCTGGGTCGGGTGCTCGTGGGCGCCGTCGCCGGCATTGACCACCGCGCAGTCGACCTTGCGGGCGAGCAGGTGAACGGCGCCCGCCGATTCGTGACGGACCACGATGATGTCGGGCCGCATGGCGTTGAGCGTCGCGGCGGTGTCGATCAGGGTCTCGCCCTTCTTCACTGAGGACGAGGCCACCGACATGTTCATGACGTCGGCGCCGAGCCGCTTGCCGGCGAGCTCGAAGGACGATTGCGTCCGCGTCGAGGGCTCGAAGAACAGGTTGATCTGCGTGCGGCCCCGCAGGGTCGTGCGCTTCTTCTCCACCTGCCGCGAGATGTCGACGGCGGATTCGGCGGCGTCGAGCAGCCCCTCGATGTCGGGCCGGGTCAGGCCCTCGATGCCGAGGAGGTGCCGGTGCGGGAAGGCCGGGGGCGCGGGCGTCGTCATGATGAGGCCCGGGTGTAGGTGCGGCGCGCCCGGGGGGCAAGGCTGTTCGGCGCTCATCCCGGTTCAGTCATGACGCTCGCTCCGTCAGGGGCTGCGGGCGTCACGGGTTCGAGGCCCAGGCTGTCCGTCCGGCGGCAGGATGGGGCGCGTCGCGCTCCGTCATCGACGGCGCGCGCCCATCGGCGCAGTCGCACTTCGAGAGGCGGCTGCGGCCTTTTTCCCGGCGGATGGTAACCGCCCGCCCCCGCGCCACGTATCTGCCCGAACGGTCGGGATTCGTACGCTCCCGACCCCGCGCCGCTTGCCCGGGATCCAGACGCTTGGCCGCCTCCCCTGCCCTCGAAGCCCCCGAGACCGTCGACCGGCAGGGGCGCCGCTGGTTCTACCGCCACCCGCTGGTCATCCGGCTGGCGCACTGGATCAACGCCGCGGTGCTGCTGGTGCTGCTGATGAGCGGCCTGCAGATCTTCAACGCCCACCCGGCGCTCTACTGGGGTTCGGTCTCGACCTTCGACAATCCGTCGCTCGCCATCACCAGCGAGCCCGGCCGCGACGGCACGACCCGCGGCGTCGTGACGGTCGGTTCCCACACCCTCGACACGACCGGCGTGCTCGGCCTGTCGAGGGAGGGCGGCACCGAGGTGGAGCGCGCCTTCCCGTCCTGGGCGACGCTGCCGGCCAACCAGGACCTCGCCACCGGGCGGCGCTGGCATTTCCTGTTCGCGTGGCTGCTGGTGATCAACGGGGCGGTCTACCTGCTCTACGGCCTGGTCTCGGGCCAGCTCCGCCGCCGCCTGATCCCGGACGGCGACCAGATCCGCGACTTCGGCGGCTCCGTGAAGGAGCACCTGCTCCTGCGCTTCCCTGAGGGCACTGAGGCCAAGCGCTACAACGTCATCCAGAAGCTGACCTACCTCGTCCTCGTGCTCGGCCTGCTGCCCGCGATGGTGCTCGCAGGGCTCGCCATGTCGCCCGGGATGGACGCGGCCTGGCCGTGGCTCACTGAGCTGTTCGGCGGCCGGCAATCGGCGCGCAGCGTTCATTTCATCGCCGCCGGGCTGATCGTGCTGTTCGTGGTGGTCCACGTGCTGCTCGTGGTCGTCTCAGGGCTCGTCAACAACATGCGCGGCATGATCACCGGCTGGTTCAGCCTCGGCCGTCCCGAGAAGGAACCCGCCCGATGATCCTCCACCGCCGCAGGCTCCTCACCGCGGGCGCCGGCCTCATGGGCACCGCGCTGCTGGCCGGCTGCGACAAGTTCGCCGGGACCGAGACGGGGCAGCGCACCCTCAAGGTCGGCGAGGACGCCAATGAATACGTCCAGCGCCTGCTGATGTCGCCGACGACCCTGGCCCGGGAATTCCCGGCCTCGATGATCTCGCCCTGGTTCAAGCCGAACGGCACGATCGACCCGCCGGACCGCGCCTACCGGGCGCTGGCGGCGCGGAACTTCTCGGACTTCAAGCTCTCCGTCGACGGGCTGGTCCAGACCCCGCTGTCGCTGAGCCTCGCGGACCTGCGCGCCCTGCCGTCGCGCACCCAGATCACCCGGCACGATTGCGTGGAGGGCTGGAGCTGCATCGGGCAATGGGGCGGCGTGCCGCTCGCCGAGGTGCTCAGGAAGGCCGGGCTGAAGCCGCAGGCGCGCTACGCCGTATTTCACTGCGCCGACACGCTGGAGTTCGAGGCCGGTCCCAAGGGCGGTGGCAGAGGGCGCGACCAGGGCGCGTCCCTCTGGCGCCCGACCCATCCGGGCGCGGTGCGCGAGGCTTACGTGCAGCTCGCCGCCGCCGACGATTGGGGCGGCCCGGCCACCGCCACCGACGCGCCCAAGGACGATTGGGGCCAGGGCAGCCCGGCCCCGGAGCCCGAGCCGGCGGGGATCCCGATCCGCTACTACGAGAGCATCGACCTCTACGACGCCTTCAACCCGCAGACGATCCTGGCCTACGACCTCAACGGCAAGCCGCTGCCGGTCTCGAACGGCGCGCCCCTGCGGCTGCGGGTCGAGCGCCAGCTCGGCTACAAGCAGGCCAAGTACGTGATGCGGGTCGAGATGGTGGAGTCGCTCGCCGGGATCGGCGGGGGCAGCGGCGGCTACTGGGAAGACCGCGGCTACGAGTGGTACGCGGGGATCTGAGGCGACTGACGGGATTTTGAGCTGCTGACGCGGCAAGTTCCGTGCTGGAGCCCGGGCCGCGTTTCATCCTGCATGGCCTCTTCCCCGGACAGGTGGAGCGACGCGGAACCTGATCAGCACCCGGCCCGAAAAGTGCCGCGCAGGGGCTCCCCCGAACAACCTCGCGATTTGACAACCCGCCGCCCGTGACCCACTTGTGCCCGGCGCGCGGCCCCGGCCCGACGGCGGGCATACGTCCCACGCGAATCTCGAACAGAATTCGTCCGTCGCGCCCAGGCTCCGTCAGGGGCAGAGGTCTGAATGAAAGTCGTCGTCGTCGAGTCGCCGGCCAAAGCCAAGACGATCAATAAGTATCTCGGCCGCGACTATGAAGTCATCGCCTCCTTCGGGCATATCCGCGACCTGCCGCCCAAGGACGGCTCGGTGGATCCCGAGCAGGACTTCCACATGGTCTGGGAGCTGGCCGACCGCGGGGCGAGCCGGGTCTCGGAGATCGCCAAGGCCGTCAAGGGCGCCGACAAGCTGATCCTCGCCACCGACCCGGATCGCGAGGGCGAGGCGATCTCCTGGCACGTGCTGGAGGCGCTGACCGCCCGCAAGGCACTCAAGGGCATCCCGGTCGAGCGCGTGACCTTCAACGCCATCACCAAGGCGTCGGTCGAGCAGGCGATGCGCAAGCCGCGGGAGATCGATCAGGCGCTGGTCGACGCCTACCTGGCGCGCCGGGCGCTCGACTACCTCGTCGGGTTCAACCTCTCGCCGGTCCTGTGGCGCAAGCTGCCGGGCGCCCGCTCGGCCGGGCGCGTGCAGTCCGTGGCGCTCCGCCTCGTGGTCGAGCGCGAGATGGAGATCGAGCAATTCAAGCCGCGCGAGTACTGGACGCTCATCGCCACGCTGACGACCGCCGACGGCGCGACCTTCGAGGCCCGCCTCGTCGGCGCCGACGGCAAGCGGATCCAGCGCCTCGACGTCGGCACGGGCGAGGAGGCGGCCGCCTTCAAGCGCGACCTCGAGCTCGCGACCTTCCAGGTGGCGAGCGTCGAGGCGAAGCCCGCCAAGCGCCACCCGCAGCCGCCCTTCACCACCTCGACCCTCCAGCAGGAGGCCTCCCGCAAGCTCGGCATGGCGCCGGCCCAGACCATGCGGGTCGCCCAGCGGCTCTACGAGGGCGTCGACATCGGCGGCGAGACGGTCGGCATCATCACCTACATGCGGACCGACGGCGTCGACATGGCGCCGGAGGCGATCCAGGACGCCCGCCGGGTGATCGGCAAGGAGTTCGGCGACCGCTACGTGCCGGACGTGCCGCGCAAGTACAGCGTCAAGGCCAAGAACGCCCAGGAGGCCCACGAGGCGGTGCGCCCCACCGACATGGGCCGCCTGCCCAAGACGGTGGCGCGCCACCTCGAGCCCGAGCAGGCCCGGCTCTACGAGCTGATCTGGACCCGCACCATGGCCAGCCAGATGGAATCGGCCGAGTTGGAGCGGACCACCGTCGACGTCACCGCCAAGGTCGGACCGCGGACCATCGACCTGCGCGCCACCGGCCAGGTGGTGAAGTTCGACGGCTTCCTGACCCTCTACCAGGAGGGCAAGGACGACGAGGAGGATGAGGAGAGCCGCCGCCTGCCGCCCATGAAGGCCGGCGACCCGCTCGCCCGCGAGCGGATCAGCTCGACCCAGCACTTCACCGAGCCGCCGCCGCGCTACTCCGAGGCGAGCCTCGTGAAGCGCATGGAGGAGCTCGGCATCGGCCGCCCGTCGACCTATGCCGCGGTTCTCCAGACCTTGCGGGATCGCGAATACGTCAAGATCGAGAAGAAGCGGCTGCAGCCGGAGGACAAGGGGCGGCTCGTCACGGGCTTCCTCGAGAGCTTCTTCCGGCGCTACGTCGAGTACGACTTCACCGCCGGCCTCGAGGAGCAGCTCGACCGGGTCTCCAACGCCGAGATCGACTGGCGGGCGGTGCTGCGCGACTTCTGGCGCGACTTCTCCGCGGCGATCGGTGAGACCAAGGAGCTGCGCGTCGCCGACGTGCTGGAGGCGCTGAACGGCCTCCTCGGCCCGCACATCTTCCCCGACAAGGGCGACGGCTCGAACCCGCGCACCTGCCCGACCTGCGGCTCGGGCCAGCTGTCGCTGAAGCTCGGCAAGTTCGGCGCCTTCATCGGCTGCTCGAACTACCCGGAGTGCAAGTACACCCGCCAGCTCTCGGCCTCGGGCGTCGACGGCGACGGCGACGGCTCCTCGGCCGAGGGCGGTCAGCCGGGCGTGCGCGTGCTGGGCGACGATCCCGCGACCGGCCTGCCGGTGACGCTGCGCGACGGCCGCTTCGGGCCGTTCCTCCAGCTCGGCGAGGCCTCCGCCGAGAAGGGCGCCGAGAAGCCGAAGCGCTCGTCGCTGCCCAAGGGGCTCAGCCCCTCGGACGTGGATCTGAACAAGGCGCTGGCCATGCTGGCGCTGCCGCGCGAGGTGGCGCGCCACCCCGAGACCGGCGAGCCGATCCTGGCCAATCTCGGCCGGTTCGGGCCCTACGTGCAGCACGGGAAGACCTACGCCAATCTCGGCAAGGACGACGACGTGCTGGAGATCGGGGCTAACCGCGCTATCGACCTGATCGTCGCCAAGGAGCAGGGCGGCGGGCGCGGCCGCCCGGCCGCCGATCCGGGCCGGCCGCTCGGCAAGGACGAGGCCAGCGGCCGCGATCTCGTGGTCAAGGCCGGCAAGTACGGGCCCTACGTCACGGACGGCGAGGTCAACGCCACGCTGCCGAAGACGATGAGCGCAGAGGCGCTGACCCTCGACGAGGCGATCGCCCTGGTGAACGCCAAGCGCGCCGCGGGCGGCGGCAAGCCGGCGAAGCGCGGGGCGGTCCGGAAAGGGTCGGCGCGGGCCGCGAGCGGCGACAAGCCGGCGGCGAAGAAGACCGTCGCGAAGAAGCCTGCGGCCAAGAAGGCGGCGGCGAAGACGTCGAGCGCGGGCTGAAGCGTTCGTGGACGAGGCTGAGGCGGGCCGGCAAGCCCGCCCGTCCTTGCGAGCGGAGCGAAGCAATCCAGTGCAGCGCGAGGCGTTCGAACGTGGCGCCGACTGGGTTGCCTCGCTCCGCTCGCAAGGACGTGGCAGAAGCAGCGTTGCTGCCCCTCACCGCGGGTTGCGGTCAGCGATCGGGTTCAGACCAGGTAGGTGATCGTCGCCGCCACGGCCGTCGCGAAGGTCGCGAGCGCGAGGGTGGTGGAGTTCATCAGCGCCCGGGCCGGTGGCACCGCGGCCGCGTCATCGTCGCAGCCGAAGGCGGCGCCGGCCGCGTGCTCGAAGCGGATCAACGTGAGGCGGCGGGCCTCGATCGCGGCGTCGCTCATGGACTGCGGCTCCCTGACCACGGTCAAGATTTATCTCCGCCACCAACGTCGATCGTCCCGTTCTGTTCCGGGCGTCGCCTGTGGAAGCCGGGCATGCGGGTCACGAGAAAGCCTTAACCCATTGTTGTGCAACGTCGTGATGACGGCCCGGCGCGCGGAACCGTGTGCCGGCACGGACGCGGCCCTCGCTCGCGGCGGCGCAGCATGCGATGATGCGACCGCCTCGCCGCAGAGCGAACGGTTTTGATGTTTATGTTTTGTTCCGCTATCATGCGGGGATGAAGGCGCATGCTCCACGACCCGAGACCCGTCCCAAGACCCGTCTGCGCGAAGCCGAGCCGGCCGACGCGCTGCGCGCCAGGAGGCCGCGCGTGAGCGATCCGGCGCGGGACCTGTTCGGGCCGGGAGGCAAGGGCGCGGCGGCCCGCCCGCCCGAGCCGCGGCGGCGGCTGGATTCGGCGGCCTCCGTGGCGACGCTCGCGGCCGCCGAGCCCGAGGGCGGCTACACCGCCTCCGACATCGAGGTGCTGGAGGGGCTGGAGCCCGTCCGGCGCCGGCCCGGCATGTATATCGGCGGCACCGACGAGCGGGCGCTGCATCACCTCTTCGCCGAGGTGATCGACAACTCGATGGACGAGGCGGTCGCCGGCCATGCCAGCTTCATCGAGGTGGAGCTGGAGGAATCCGGCGCCCTCGTGGTGACCGACAACGGCCGCGGCATCCCGGTCGACCCGCACCCGAAATTTCCCGGCAAGTCGGCGCTCGAGGTCATCATGACCACGCTGCACGCCGGCGGTAAGTTCGACTCGAAGGTCTACGAGACCTCGGGCGGCCTGCACGGCGTCGGCATCTCGGTGGTGAACGCGCTCTCCGACCTGCTCGAGGTCGAGGTGGCGCGCAACCAGACCCTCTACCGCCAGACCTTCTCGCGCGGTCATGCCCAAGGGGCCTTGGAACTGGTCGGCCGGGTGCAGAACCGCCGCGGCACGCGCGTGCGCTTCCATCCCGATGCCCAGATCTTCGGCTCGCTGAAGTTCGACCCGCGCCGCCTGTTCAAGATGGCGCGCTCCAAGGCCTACCTGTTCGGCGGGGTCGAGATCCGCTGGCGCTGCGCCCCCGCCCTCCTCGAGGGGCTGGAGGACGTGCCGGCCGAGGCGGTGCACCGCTTCCCCGACGGGCTGCGCGACTACCTCGCCCGCGACATCGACGGGAAGGAACTCGTCACCGACGCCATGTTCTCCGGCAAGATCACCAAGCCGGGCTCGCACGGGTCGCTCGAATGGGCGGTGGCCTGGATGGTCGCCGAGGACGGGATCTCGCACTCCTACTGCAACACGATCCCGACGCCCGAGGGCGGCACCCACGAGGCCGGCCTGCGCGTCGCCCTGCTGCGCGGCCTGCGCGAGCACGCCGAGCGGGTGAACCAGGCCAAGCGCATGACGGCGGTGACCACCGACGATGTCATGGCGACCTGCGCGTCGATGCTCTCGGTCTTCATCCGCGAGCCGGAGTTCCAGGGCCAGACCAAGGACAAGCTCGCCACCGTGGAGGCCCAGCGCATCGTCGAGACGGCGGTGCGCGACGCCTTCGACCACTGGCTCGCCGCCTCCCCGGCCCAGGCCAACAAGCTCCTCGACTGGGTGATCGACCGGGCCGAGGAGCGCCTGCGCCGCCGCCAGGAGAAGGAGGTCGCCCGCAAGAGCGCGACCCGCAAGCTGCGCCTGCCCGGCAAGCTCGCCGACTGCTCGGCGGCCGGCACCGCGGGCTCGGAGATCTTCATCGTCGAGGGCGACTCGGCCGGCGGCTCGGCCAAGCAGGCCCGGGACCGGGCGACCCAGGCGATCCTGCCGCTGCGCGGCAAGATCCTGAACGTCGCCTCGGCCTCGCGCGACAAGCTCGGCGCCAACCAGCTGATCTCGGATCTCACCCTGGCGCTCGGCTGCGGCACCGGTTCGGCCTTCCGCGAGGCGGACCTGCGCTACGAGAAGGTGATCATCATGACGGACGCCGACGTCGACGGCGCCCACATCGCCTCGCTGCTGATCACCTTCTTCTACCGCCAGATGCCGAGGCTGATCGACCGCGGCCACCTCTACCTCGCGATCCCGCCGCTCTATCGGCTGCAGCAGGGCTCGAAGGTGGCCTATGCCCGGGACGACGCGGATCGGGAGCGGATCGTCAAGACCGTGTTCAAGGGCGGCAAGGTCGAGATCGGGCGGTTCAAGGGCCTCGGCGAGATGATGCCGGCCCAGCTCAAGGAGACCACCATGGACCCGAAGAAGCGCACGCTCCTGCGCGTCGCGGTCCTGGACGAGGCCCGGGAATCGACCGGCGACACGGTCGAGCGCCTGATGGGCAACAAGCCCGAGGCGCGCTTCGCCTTCATCAGCGAGCGCGCGGCCTTCGCCGAGGGCGCCGACCTCGACATCTGACGCCGGAGCGCCGGCACGGCCGCGCCGCGTCGGTCGATGGCGCCGCGCCGTCATTGCGAGCGCAGCGAAGCAACCCAGCAGCGCCACGTTCACCGAAGTCGCGCTGCCCTGGATTGCTTCGCTGCGCTCGCAAAGACGGGTGACGGCTTTCGGCCGCGCCTTATCGGGGCGGCGCGATCACCTGGGCCGGGTCGAAGGGCTGGGCCGCCGCCACCGTGTCCTTGCCCATGTTGAGGACCGCCGAGAATCGGTCGCCGCCGGGACGCAGCACGAGGGCGCCCGGCTCGACCGCGATGAGCTTGCTGCCGAGGCCGAGGAAGCCGCCGACGTCGATCACGACCGCCTTGAGCGTCCCGCCGTCGGCGATGAGCAGATCCTCGATCTTGCCGACGCTGTCGCCGGCGGCGTTGCGAACCGTCACGCCGATCATCTTCGTGGTCAGGAAGGTGACGGGCTTGAGCCCCTGACGCTTGGCCGCGTCCTCTGCGCTCGCCGCCTCCGTCAGCCGCCCGCCCCCCTTGCCGTCCGTCGAGGTTCCCGGTCCCGTGGCCGGCAGGATCGTGTCCTTGCCGATCACGCTGGCGTCCTGCGCGGAGGCCGGCGCGTTCGCGAGGCCGAGGGCCGCGAGCGACAGGAGAAGGATTCGGCTTCGCATGGCTGATCGCTCCGCGCGCCCGGTCCCTGCGTGGAAGGCCCTGTCCGGTTCACTGAGGGGCGCCGCGGTCTCAATCGCGGGCGGCCCGCGCGGTTCCGGCCCTCCCTGTCGCACCCGCCGAGGTCGGTTCGCGGTCCCGAAACGCGAAAGGGCCCGGCCTTGCGGCCGGGCCCTTCGGGAGCGCGAAGCCGGCAGAGCCGGCTCCGGCATCCGGTCTCAGTAGGAGCCGAACTTGTAGTTCAGGCCGGCGCGGACGACGGCGAACTCGGTCTTGGCGGCGGCGCCGTTGAGGTAGGCGATGCCGTTCGGGGGCAGGAGGTTGCCGTAGAACACGCCGCCGGCCGAGTTCTTCTGGCGGTCGAGGCTGACGTAGAGGCCTTCGACCTTCAGCGTCACGGCGTTCGAGCGGAAGAAGTTCAGGAACGAGTCGGTGGGCAGGGCGTACTCGACGCCACCGCCGGCGGCCCAGCCGGTGCGGAAGCTGTCGCGGAAGCGGTTGCCGGCGAAGTTCTGGTCGTCCTGGCCCGAGCCGTAGGCGAAGCCGCCGGTGCCGTACACGAGGGTGCGGTCGAAGGCGTAGCCGAGGCGGCCGCGCACGGTGCCGAAGTAGTCCAGCCCGTTGCCGCTGGTGGCGACGAAGGCGCGCGGGGCGGCGAACGCGATGCCCGGGGCGCCGCCGAAGGCGTAGTTCTGGGTGGCGTTGGCGCGGCGGGCGAAGTCGACGTACTGGGCGTCGGCCTCGAAGCCGATCACGACGCCGGAGCCCGGGGTGAACTGGTAGTTGTAGCCGATCTGGGCGCCGCCCGAGAAGCCGTCGTTGTTGCTGCGGTTGTTGACGCTGACGACGCCGGCGGTGCCGGGGGAGTTGATCAGCGAGCCGCCGGGCAGGGCGTAGTTGGTGGTGTTGCGGCTGTTGGCGTCGAAGCCGTAGCCGGCGTTCACACCGAAGTAGAAGCCGGTCCAGGTGAACACCGGCACCGGCGTGAACACCGGCGGCGGCGCGGCGCGGCGCGGAAGGTCGGCGGCGGACGCCGCGGCGGTCATGCCGGCGAGGACGGTGGATGCGAGGAGAAGCTTCTTCATGGTGGTGTTCGGTCCTGGGGTTAGCTTGAGCCGGCAGCCTTCTAGGCGCTCTCGGATGGCGGGTCTGTCGCTTTCCTGCAACAAGCCTCTTCAGGCTAGGGACATCCCGTCAACGAAAGATGAAGACTAGCCGGCCCTGCCCGACAGCAGACGGCCCGCTCGCGCGCTCGACGAGGGCAAGGAGAGCTGCAGAGACCGTGAAGACTAGCTGCCTTGCGCGCCGCGCATATTGGCGGCGGCCGGCTCGTGGCCGGCGACATCGCTCGTGGTCTCTGCAGGAGCCGTCGGCGGCGGACGTTTTATTCCGGCACAACTTCGACGAGAATGATTCTCGCGCGTAAGCGATCGATTAACCCTGTTGCCCGATGGTCCGTCGCTCGCGGGCCCGTCCCCGAGCCCCTTTCGCGCATCAAACCGAATCCGGTCCCCTGCCGGCGGAGACCGCTGTCCATGCAGAGCCCCGACGAACGGAGCCGGACGACCTTCGGCAAGCGCCGGACCGGCGAGGCCGCGCCCGGCGCGCAGGCCGGCCCGCGGACCGGCTCGACCGCCGCGCGGGTGGCGCGCGCCGAGCCGAGGCGGTCCGCGGGCCCCCTGCCCTGGACGCTGCGCGTGGCGGGCCTGGTCGGGATCGTCGCGGTGATCGGCGCCTACCAGCTCGCGCGGCTGAGCCGGCCCGACGCGCCGACGTCCGGGACTGCCGTCGCGACCGCGGCGCTCGCGCCGATGGCCGAGCCCGAGACGACCGGTGCCATCGCGGAGGCGCGATCCGCCCGCACCACCCGCCTGGACCCCTGCGTCGCGCCCGCGGGCGACCGTCTCCGGCCCTGATCGGCGACCCTTCGGGCGGCCGATCCCCTGTGCGCCGACCCGCGCTGTCGCCATTGCGAGATTGACAAGTCGCGCCAAGGCCCTAACTGACAGGGAGCATGCGCCCCGCGGCCCCGGGAGCGTCCGAGCGCCCCGCGCGAGCCTTTCCCAGCCGTTGCCGCGACGGTGTCCTTCGCGCCGGCCGGGCGCGCAACGGTTCCTGAACGCAGATGCCTTTTTCCGACCTGGGACTGAGCGAGAAAGTCCTGAACGCCGTCGAAGCGGCGGGTTACACCGAGCCGACGCCGATCCAGGCCGAGGCCATCCCTCACGTGCTGGCGCGCCGCGACGTCCTCGGGATCGCCCAGACCGGCACCGGCAAGACCGCGGCCTTCACGCTCCCGATGCTGACGCTGCTGGAGAACGGCCGCGCCCGCGCGCGGATGCCGCGCACGCTGATCCTGGAGCCGACCCGCGAGCTGGCCGCCCAGGTGGTCGAGAATTTCGACCGCTACGGGACGAACCACAAGCTCAACGTGGCGCTGATCATCGGCGGCGTCTCCTTCGCCGATCAGGACGCCAAGCTGATGCGCGGCACCGACGTGCTGATCGCGACGCCCGGCCGCCTGCTCGACCATTTCGAGCGCGGCAAGCTGCTGCTCACCGGCGTCGAGCTCCTGGTCATCGACGAGGCCGACCGCATGCTCGACATGGGGTTCATCCCCGACATCGAGCGCATCGTGAAGATGGTGCCGTTCACCCGGCAGACGCTGTTCTTCTCGGCGACTATGCCGCCGGAGATCGAGCGGCTGGCGGACATGTTCCTGCACAACCCGCAGCGGGTCGAGGTGGCCCGGCCCGCCTCCACGGCGACCACGATCACCCAGCGGCTCGTCGCCACCGGCGCCGAGGGGCACGCCAAGCGCGAGCGCCTGCGCACCCTGATCCGCGGCGAGGGCGAGCTGAAGAACGGGATCATCTTCTGCAACCGCAAGCGCGACGTCGCGCTGCTGCAGAAGTCCCTGGTCAGCCACGGCTTCGACGCCGCGGCGCTCCACGGCGACATGGACCAGCGCGCCCGCACGACGGCCCTCGACGGGTTCCGCAACGGCGACACCGCCCTGCTGGTCGCCAGCGACGTGGCGGCGCGTGGTCTCGACATCCCGGCCGTCAGCCACGTCTTCAACTTCGACGTGCCGCATCACCCGGAGGATTACGTCCACCGGATCGGCCGCACCGGCCGCGCCGGCCGCAGCGGCACGGCCTACACGCTGGTCGCCCCCGACGACACGCGCTCCCTCGGCGCCATCGAGGCGCTGATCGGCCAGCCGATCCCCTGGCTGGACGGCGACCTGACCAGCGTGGCCGACGCGTCCGGCGATACCGGGACGCGCCACCGCGGCCGCGCGAGCGACGGGCGTCGGGGCGGCCGCTCCGCCAAGAGCGGTGGACGGAGCGGCGACAAGAGCGGCAGCGACAAGGGTGCCGACAAGGGCGCCGACAAGGCCGTCGTCGAGAAGAGTGCCCGGAGCGCGAGCGAGACCGAGGAGGTCCGCGAGCGTCCGACCCGGTCGCGCGGCGGCCGCGGCGCGGCGCGCGCGGAGAGCCGCCCGGACGATCGTCCCGAGAGCCGTTCTGAGAGCCGCCCCGAGAACCGTCCGGAGCCGCGCGCGTCGGGCCGCGCGTCAGGCCGCGGCGGCGAGTCCGCGCGCGAGGAGCGCGGGCGCCGGATCGACGCCGACGGGGACACACCCGTCGGCCTCGGCTCGCACGTTCCTGCGTTCCTGCTTCGACCAGTCTTGGCGAAGAAGGATAAGTAACAGACGTCTGTTCCGGCTTAACTGTCCGGCTACCAGGCAGCCGTATATTGGGTCAGGGCAACGACGCAGGCGCGTCGGTCGCCCCGGACCGCGGGATACGGATGAGCCAGGAGACCTATTCGGATCGCGATCGCAGCTTCGCGTTGGCGAAGCGCAGCCACGACCTGATTCGCGACTACGGGCCCTCCGCGACGCCGCGCGCCTACGCCGTCTGGTACGCCTACGTCTCGGGGGAGCTGCCGCTGCTCGCCGACGCCGTGAAGCGTCTCACCACGCAGAACGGCTGCCTCACCGAGGGCGACATCGACGACCTGCACGAGACCTATCTCGACGGGCGCCGCCTCGCGAGCACCACCGACGACGTCAGCCGCATCGTCCTCAGCGAGATCGCGGCCGTCACCGAGATCCTGGACCTCTCCCTGGGCTCGACGGCTCAGTACAGCGAGTCGCTGCGCGCGGTCGCTCAGGACCTCTCCCAGGGCGTCCCGAGCCGGGCGCGGTTCGGCGAGATCGTCGCGACCCTGGCCGCCACGACGCGGGAGGTCGCTGCCAACAACCGGATCCTCGAAGCCCGCATGCGCGAGACCCGCAGCGAGATCGAAACCCTGCGCGAGAAGCTCGAGGCGACCCGGCGCGAGAGCCTGACCGACGCCCTGACGGGGCTCGCCAACCGCAAGCATTTCGAGGAGACGCTGAAAGCGTCGATGGAGACGGCCCGGGCGCGCAGCACGCCCATGAGCCTGATCATCCTCGACATCGACTTCTTCAAGCGATTCAACGACCTGTACGGTCACCTCACGGGCGATCAGGTCCTGCGGCTCGTGGCGATCGTGATGCGCGAGAACGCCGGCAAGCAGGCGCAGCTCGCCCGGTTCGGCGGCGAGGAGTTCGGCATCATCCTGCCCGGGGTCGACCGGACGGTGGCCAAGCAGGTGGCCGAGACGGTCCGCGCCAGCGTCATGGGGCGCGAGCTGGTAAAGCGCTCGACCGGCGAGTCGCTCGGCAAGGTCACCATCTCGCTAGGCGTGGCGGTGCTGCGCCCGGGCGACACGCCCGCATCGCTGATGGAGCGGGCCGACCTGTGCATGTTCGCGGCGAAGCGCGCCGGCCGGAACCGCTTCCTGGACGACGCCGCCGAGTCGTTGATGCAGGTGGCCTAGAGCCGGCCCCGGCCGCGGCGCCGTCCGGCGACGCGCGCCACACGCGACGGCGGGCGCGGACCGGTCAGGCCTGCGCGGGCAGGCGGTCAGCCGAGACCGGCGTGATCGCCACCGACTCGCCGCAGCCGCAGGCCGAGGTCTGGTTCGGGTTGTTGAACACGAACTGCGAGGCCAGCTTGTTGGTGGTGAAGTCCATCTCGGTGCCGAGCAGGAACAGCACCGCCTTCGGGTCGACGAACACGCGCACGCCGCGATCCTCGACCACGTCCTCTCCGGGCTTGGCCGCCTCGGCATATTCCATCGTGTAGGACATCCCGGCGCAGCCGCCGTTCCGGACGCCGACGCGCAGCCCGGCGATCGGCCGGTCGGCCTCCGCCATGATCGCCTTGATCCGATCGGCGGCGCGATCGGTCAGCGAGAGAACCTTGAAACCAGCGGACATCGTCACCCTCCCGCCCATCCGGGTTCAAGGCCCGGGGACGCGCATTCCGACGCGTACAAGATAAGCATTGGCCCGTGGCCGGTCCACCGCGGCGGGATCACACCGGCCCGGCATTCGCCGCGCGGGAGCGCCCTCAGGCGGCCTCGCCGGTCAGTCGCGCGAAGGTCCCGAGATCGACGTTGCCGCCGCTGATCACCACGCCGACGCGCTTGTTCGTCACGTCCATGAGGCCGCTCAGCACCGCCGCCGCCGCGAGGCAGCCGGTCGGCTCGACCACGAGCTTCATCCGGCTGGCGAAGAACCGCATGGTCTCGACGAGCTGCGCGTCGGTGACGGTGAGGATATCGGACACCCGCGCGCGGATGATCGCGAAGGTCAGGTCGCCCAGGGCCGTCGACTGCGCCCCGTCGGCGATGGTGCGGGGCACCGGGATCGTGACGATCCGGCCCTCGCGGAACGAACGCTGCCCGTCATTGCCCGCCTCCGGCTCGACGCCGATCACCCGGCAGCCCGGTGACAGCTCCGCGGCGGCGAGGGCGCAGCCCGCGAGCTGGCCGCCGCCGCCGAGGCAGGCCACCAGCACGTCGAGGGGGCCGACCGTCTCGATCAGCTCCTGCGCCAGCGTCCCCTGCCCGGCGATGACGTCGGGATGGTTGAAGGGCGGGATCAGCGTCAGGCCGCGGGCCTCGGCGATCTCGCGGCCCAGGGCCTCGCGATCCTGGGTGTAGCGGTCGTACAGGACCACCTCGGCGCCGTAGCCGCGGGTGGCGGCGATCTTCGCCGCGGGGGCGTCGCCCGGCATGATGATCGTGGCGGGCGCTCCGAGCAGCCGGCTCGCCAGGGCGATCGCCTGGGCGTGGTTGCCCGAGGAGTAAGTGATGACCCCGCGGGTGCGGGCCGCCTCCGGCAGCGTGCTGATCGCGTTGTAGGCGCCGCGGAACTTGAAGGCGCCGGCCCGCTGCAGGTTCTCCGCCTTGAAGAACAGGCGGCCGCCGGTCATCGCGTCGGCCGTGCGGGAGGTCAGCACCGGGGTGCGGTGCGCGGCCCCGGCGATCCGCTCGGCGGCGCGGGCCACGTCCGCGAAGGTCGGAAGGCCGCCGGTGGCCGCGCCGGATTCGCCGTGCTGCGTGTCGTGCATGGTCGCCTGCATCGTTGCCTGTATCGTCGTCCGGGTACCATCCGCCCGGGGCCGCGCCGGAGCGAGGCCGGGGCGCAGCCCGTCATACGGGCCTTTCGACCCGCGCGCATCCCGCCGATCCACATGCGCAAGCGGAGCCATTCGCCACCTCGCCGCTTATACCCAGCGACAACTTGGCAGGAACGCTGGGGGGCGGCATCGCCATGGCAACAGAGACCACGCGCGCACCGGTGCGCCGCCCGCACGGCGGCAGGGACACGCCGTGAGCGCCCGCGACCACGCTTCGGGCGACGCGGCGACCGAGGTCACCTTCCGGGGGCGCGGGCTGGCGCTGCGCACCGGCTCGCGCCTGATCCTGCTCGTCTGCCCGCTCTGCTCGCAGCGCAACGCGCGGCGGGGCGCCGAACGCGGCATCTGCGAGTGGTGCGCCTATGTGCCGTCGCCGGACCAGGCCGAGCCCGTGGATCGCGGGTGCTCCTGAGGCGCTGTCGCGCGGGACGCCGAAATCGCGATCTGGGTTTGATTCTCAGCTAGGCACTATCTCCGGTTGCATATTATGGCGCTGGTCCTCACACTCCCGCCGGGGGCCTGATGGGAGGGCACATGCAACCGTCCGAATGCTGCATCTTTCGGATGACCATCGCCTCCGTGATCGGCAGCTGCGTCACGCTCCTGCTCGTCCGGGGGCTCGATCCGGTCGTCGCCCTGCTGCTGATCCCGATCGGCGGCAGCGTGGCGACGGTTCTGGTGATCCTGCTGTTCCAGGCCGTGAGCCTTACGCTCGCGGCGCGGACCGGTCCGCACTGACCGGCCGGTGGCGGCGCGGGTCGGAACCCTGTCCGGCCCGCGCGCCGCCTCGAACGCCGATCAGGTGTGGATCACCTTGCCGTAGGCGTCGAGCACGCTCTCGTGCATCATCTCGCTGAGCGTCGGGTGCGGGAACACCGTGTGCATCAGCTCCTCCTCGGTGCTCTCGAGGTTCATCGCCACCACGTAGCCCTGAATCAGCTCGGTCACCTCGGCCCCTACCATGTGGGCGCCGAGCAGCTGGCCGGTCTTGGCGTCGAACACGGTCTTGATCAGGCCGTCCGGCTCGCCGAGCGCGATCGCCTTGCCGTTGCCCGCGAAGGGGAACCGGCCGACCTTCACCGAGAAGCCCTGCTCCTTGGCCTTGGCCTCGGTGAGCCCGACGCTGGCGATCTGCGGCTGGCAGTAGGTGCAGCCCGGGATCTTGGCCTTGTCCATCGGGTGGGTGTGCAGGCCCTTGATGGTCTCGATGCAGATGACGCCCTCGTGCTCGGCCTTGTGGGCGAGCATCGGCGGCCCGGCGACGTCGCCGATCGCGTAGAGGCCGGGCACGTTGGTGCGGCCGAGCCCGTCCGTCACCACGATCCCGCGGTCGATCTTCACCCCGAGTTTCTCGAGGCCGATATTCTCGATGTTCCCGACGACGCCCACCGCCGAGATCAGCTTCTCCGCGGTGATCTGCTGGGTCTTGCCGTCGCCGCCCTCGATGGTGGCCGTGACGGAATCGGCGCCCTTCTCGACCTTGGTCACCTTGGCGCCGGTGAGGATCTTGATGCCCTGCTTCTCGAAGCGCTTGCGGGCGAGGCCGGCGATCTCGGCATCCTCCACGGGCAGGATCTGCGGCAGCAGCTCCACCACGGTCACCTCGGCGCCCATGGTGCGGTAGAACGAGGCGAACTCGATGCCGATGGCGCCCGAGCCCATCACCAGCAGGCTCTTGGGCATCGCCTCGGGGACCATGGCCTCGTAGTAGGTCCAGATCAGCTTCTTGTCGGGCTCGATCCCCGGGATCGCGCGCGGACGCGCGCCGGTCGCGACGATGATGTGCTTGGCCTGGTAGGTGCCGGCGCCCTTGGCGCCCTTCGGCGCCTCGGCGCGCTTGGTCTCCTTCACGGTGACCTTGCCGGGCTGGTTGCCCTGCGCGGCGCTGTCGACCGAGGCCTCGCCCCAGATCACGTCGACCTTGTTCTTCTTGAGCAGCATGCCGACGCCGCCGTTGAGCCGGCCCGAGACGCCGCGGGAGCGCTTCACGATCGCCGCGGTGTCGAACCCGACCTTCTCGGCGGTCAGCCCATAATCGCCGGCGTGCTGGAAGTAATGGTAGATCTCGGCCGAGCGGAGCAGCGCCTTGGTGGGGATGCAGCCCCAGTTCAGGCAGATGCCGCCCAGGTGCTCGCGGTCGACCACGGCGGTCTTGAAGCCGAGCTGCGCCGCGCGGATCGCCGTGACGTAGCCGCCGGGCCCGGCGCCGATGATGAGGACGTCGTAGGTGTCGGACATCGTGTCTCAGCTCTCCGCTGTGGCGCGCGCGACTGCACCGTCGTTGACGCGGCAATCAAGACGAGGTCTCCAGCGCGCTCAGCCGCTGCTCCATGGCCCTGATCGTCTTGATCGATTGGAGATCCGCCTTCGCCTGTGTGCCGAGGCCGGTTTCGTAGGCGACGTAGATCTCCAATTCCTCAAGTTTCTCGGTATGACCCGTCAGGGTCGTCTTGATCGCTGCGACATCGCGCTTCACCTCGGCGATGTCGCTCTGCATCCGTTGTGGACTGGCAGAACCAGATCGGTGACTTCCGACACGCGACTCTCCGTTGATCGCTCAGGCGATCATATCAGAGTCGCGCCTCACACCAGCATGCCCATCGGGTTCTCGATCAGCCCCTTGAAGGCCGAGACCAGCTCCGCACCCAGCGCCCCGTCGAGCACCCGGTGGTCGCACGACAGGGTGCAGGTCATGACCTGGACCACGGCCGGCGCACCGTCCTTCACGACCACGCGCTTCTCGCCCGCGCCCACCGCCAGGATGCTCGATTGCGGCGGGTTGATCACCGCGGTGAAGTGCTTGATGCCGAACATGCCGAGGTTCGACACCGAGGTGACGCCACCCTGGTACTCCTCGGGCTTCAGCTTCTTGGCGCGGGCGCGGGCCGCGAAATCCTTCATCTCGTTGGAGATGGTCGAGAGCGTCTTCTCGTCCGCCCGGCGGATCACCGGTGTGAACAGACCTCCGTCGATCGCCACCGCGACGCCGACCTCGGCGTGCTTGAAGCGCAGGATCCGGTCCTCGGCCCAGACCGCGTTGGCGGCCGGCACGCGGGTCAGCGCGAGGCCCATCGCCTTGATGACGAAGTCGTTCACCGAGAGCTTGAAGGCGGGCTTGCCGTCCTTGTCCTTGCCGGCCGAGCCGTTCAGCGTCTCGCGCAGCTTCATCAGCGCGTCGAGCTCGCAATCCACCGTCAGGTAGAAGTGCGGGGCGACCTGCATCGCCTCGGTGAGGCGCTTGGCGATGGTCTTGCGCATGCCGTCGAGGGTGACTTCCTCGTAGGCGTCCTTGGCGAAGAAGCCCTTGACCTGGTCGGTCGTGAGGCCGGCCGGCGCGCCGCCCGCGGGGGCGGCCTTCGGGGCCGGTGCGACCGCCTTCGGCGCCTCGGCGGCGGCCTGCGCGGCGGCGGGGGCCTTGGTGGCGCCGGAGGCCTTCGCGGCCTGGACGTCGCGGGCGATGATGCGGCCGTGCGGCCCGCTGCCCTGGACGGCGCCGAGGTCGACACCCTCCTGCTTGGCGATCCGCCGGGCCAGCGGCGAGGCGAAGACGCGGCCGCCCGGGCCGGCCTGCGCCCCCGCCTGCGGGGTGGCGCCGGGCTGCGCGCCCTCCGGTGCGGCGTTCACCCGCTCGTACGACATGTGGCCGCCGCCGGGCGTGGTGTTCTGGCCGGCCGCAGAGGCGTCGGCCTTCGGCTCGGGCTTGGACTCGGCCTTGGCCTCGCCGTTGGAGGCCGACTTCGGCGCGCCGCCGGCCTGCACGCTCGACGGGTCCTCGCCCTCGGCGGCGATGATGGCGATCAAATCGTTGACCGGCACGTCCGCCGTGCCCTCGGGCACGAGGATCTTGGCGAGCACGCCCTCGTCGATGGCCTCCACCTCCATGGTGGCCTTGTCGGTCTCGATCTCGGCCAGCACGTCGCCGGACTTGATCGGGTCGCCCTCCTTCTTCAGCCACTTGGCGAGGTTGCCCTTCTCCATGGTCGGGGAGAGCGCGGGCATCAGCACGTTGATCGGCATGGCATCAGGTCTCGGGCAAGGCCGGGGCGGCCGGATCGTCGAAGGGGAAGAGGTCGTCGAGGGGGAAAGGAACGGCGTCGTAGGGCGGCCGCGGACGCGGGTCCGGCGCTCCGTCGACCTTCGCGGCGACGCGATGCGCGAGGACCGCCTCCAGATCCGCGAAGGTCGCCTGCCGGACGGCCGCCTCAGCCATGGTCGGCCGCCATCGTCAGTTGAGACCGCCGGGGTCGAGCCCCTCGGCCTCCCAACCGGCGCGGATGCGCTCGACCGCCTCGTCCTCCGACATGTCGGTCTCCAGCGCGTAGGCGCGGGCGGCCTGACGGGCGAGGTCGGCCAGCAGCCGGCCCCAGGTCGCCGGATCGTCGAAGGAGCGGCGCAGGGCGACGCTCACCGCGCCGTCGACCACGGCCGCGCGCAGCACCTCGATGCCGCCCTGCTCCAGGGCGTCTGGCGGGATGGCGAGTTCGGCGAAGTCGGTGCTCGGATCCTGGCTCATGGCGCGCCGGCTGTTCCTCGATCTGGCCGGGGCGGGCGACGGCGTCGCCCGCGCGCCCGTCACTTGTAGCAGACGCTCTTGGCGGCCTCGACGACCTCCGCCACCGTCGGCAGCGCCAGCTTCTCGAGGTTCGCCGCGTAGGGCATCGGCACGTCCTTGCCGGTGATGCGCAGGACCGGCGCGTCCAAGAAGTCGAAGGCGTCGACCATCAGGCGGGCCACGATCTCGGCGCCGATGCCGGATTGCGGGAAGCCCTCCTCAACGGTGATGCAGCGGCCGGTCTTCTTGACCGATTCCACCACCGTCGCGCTGTCCATCGGGCGGATCGTGCGCAGGTCGATCACCTCGGCCTCGATGCCCTGCTCGGCGAGCGCCTGCGCGGCCTTGAGGGCGTAGGTCATGCCGATCGCGAAGGACACGATGGTCACGTCGCTGCCCGTGCGGTGGATCTTCGCCTTGCCGATCGGAAGCACGAAGTCGTCGAGCTTCGGAACCGGGAAGGACTGCCCGTACAGGATCTCGTTCTCGAGGAAGATCACCGGGTTCGGGTCGCGGATCGCGGCCTTGAGCAGGCCCTTGGCGTCGGAGGCCGTGTAGGGTGCGATCACCTTCAGGCCCGGCACGTTGGAGTACCACGCGGAATAGTCGTGGCTGTGCTGAGCGGCGACGCGGGCGGCGGCGCCGTTGGGCCCGCGGAACACGATCGGGCAGCCGAGCTGGCCGCCGGACATGTAGAGGGTCTTGGCCGCCGAGTTGATGATGTGGTCGATCGCCTGCATGGCGAAGTTGAAGGTCATGAACTCGACGATCGGCTTCAGGCCGGCGAGCGCCGCGCCGACGCCGATGCCCGCGAAGCCGTGCTCGGTGATCGGAGTGTCGACGACGCGCTTCGGCCCGAACTCCTGCAGCAGGTTCTGGGTGACCTTGTAGGCGCCCTGGTACTCGGCGACCTCCTCGCCCATGACGAAGACGTCGCCGTCGCGGCGCATCTCCTCGGCCATGGCGTCGCGCAGGGCCTCCCGGACGGTCTGGGTGACCATCGGCGTGTCGGCCGGGAACTCCTCCATCACCGGCTCTTGGGCCTTATTGGTGATGACGGCCGGCGCGGCCGGCGCCTTCGGGGCGTCGTCGCCGGTCTTGGCGGCGGGGGCGGCCTTGTCGGCCATGCCCTCGGCCTGCATGTCGGGCGCCGGGGCCGGATGGCCGCCCGCGCCGTTGGGCTTGGCGCCGCCGCCGGACTGGACGCTCGCCGGATCCTCGCCCTCGCCGGCGATGACGGCGATCGGCGTGTTGACCGCGACGCCCTCGGTGCCCTCGGCGATCAGGATCTTGGCGAGGATGCCCTCGTCGATGGCCTCCACCTCCATGGTGGCCTTGTCGGTCTCGATCTCGGCCAGCACGTCGCCGGACTTGATCGGGTCGCCCTCCTTCTTCAGCCACTTGGCGAGCTTGCCCTCCTCCATGGTGGGCGAGAGGGCGGGCATCAGGATGTCGGTCGCCATGCTCAGCTCTGCGGTCGTCTTTTCGTTAGGGGGCGGCCAGCTTTGTCGTCCGCGCTCAGGCGTGCGCTTCGAGCAGGATGTCGGTCCACAGCTCGGACGGATCCGGCTCGGGGTCGTTCGTGGCGAACTCGGCCGAGGCGTTGACGATCTCGCGGACCTTGGCGTCGGTGGCCTTCAGCTCGGCCTCGGGCACGGCGTGCAGCTCGAGCAGGCGCTTGCGCACCATCTCGATCGGGTCGTGCTCGTCGCGCATCTTCGAGACCTCGTCCTTGGTCCGGTACTTGGCCGGATCGGACATGGAGTGGCCGCGGTAGCGGTAGGTCTGCATCTCCAGGATGTACGGGCCCTGGCCGGTCCGGGCGTGCTCGATCGCCCGGGTCGCGGCCTCGCGCACCGTGCGGACGTCCATGCCGTCGACCTGCTCGCCGGGGATGCCGAAGGAGAGGCCGCGCTTCGAGAAGTCCGTCTGGGCCGAGGCGCGGGCCACCGAGGTGCCCATCGCGTAGCGGTTGTTCTCGATCACGTAGACGACCGGCAGCTTCCAGAGGGCCGCCATGTTGAAGCTCTCGTAGACCTGGCCCTGGTTGGCGGCGCCGTCGCCCATGTAGGTCAGGCTGACCTTGCCGTTCTCCCGGTAATGGTCGGCGAAGGCGAGGCCGGTGCCGAGCGAGACCTGCGCGCCGACGATGCCGTGGCCGCCGAAGAACTGCTTCTCGCGGCTGAACATGTGCATCGAGCCGCCCTTGCCGCGGCTGTAACCGCCGCGGCGGCCGGTCAGCTCGGCCATGACGCCCTTCGGGTCCATGCCGCAGGCGAGCATGTGGCCGTGGTCGCGGTAGCCGGTGATGACCTGGTCGCCCTCGACCGAGGCCATCTGCATGCCGATCACCACGGCCTCCTGGCCGATGTAGAGGTGGCAGAAGCCGCCGATCAGGCCCATGCCGTAGAGCTGGCCGGCCTTCTCCTCGAAGCGCCGGATCAGCAGCATCTCGTGATAGGCGTGGAGATCCTCGTCCCGCGTGAACTGGGGCATGTTCGGCGCGGGGCGATGCGCCTCGGCGGCCTGAGGGCTCGCGGCCTGCACCGGCGCGGACGACGCGTCCTTGGCGGGCTCTTTGGCAGGCTCCTTGGCGGCGTCCATCGGCGCTCTCCCCGTGATTCCACGCGACTTCGTGGGGGTGTAGGACAGCGACGATTGGAAAGCGAGGGCTGCCGCTCTGACAGGAAGCCGCTCTTGTCAGAGGACTTTCGGGACTAGGGAAAACGATCCCCTGGACTTCCGCGGGACGATCGCGGGACCTCCGCGGACCTGTCAGGGCGTGATGATGACCACGTCGTTGGCGTGGACCCGGCCCAGGACGATCCGGGCGCGCTCCTCCAGGAGGTCGCGGTCGATCTGGTCGCTCTTCAGCAGGTTCACCCGGTGCTCCCAGACGGCGCGCTCGGCCTTCACGGCGGCGAGTTCCTGGCTGAGGCCGTAGGCGCGGATCTTCAGGGCCTTCTTGGCCTCGAGGCCACGGTTGCCACTCTCGGCCTGCCACACGAAATAGCCGACCACGAGCGCCGACAGGGTCCAGAGACCCAGCGGCAACACGACCATTCTGACTCGGCGGCGCACGACCATGGCGCGACCCTCGCGCGGAAAGGTTAACGGTTCTTTTCGACCGCGCCGCGGTCGGGGCAGGACCGCGACGGGGCCGGACCGCGGCCGGGACGAACAGGGGCGAGCCTGAGGCATGGACCTGACGCATCTGGGACGCTGGATCGCCGCGCACGCCACGGCGACCGACGACCACGACACCCTGCTCTCGGGCTTCTGCGAGTCGCTGGTCGAGGCCGGCCTCCCCGTCTGGCGGGTCAGCGTCATGGCGCCGGCCTTGGACCCGACGCTGCGCGGCGTCAGCCTCAACTGGCACGCGGGCGAGGGCATGTCCTTCGTCGCCAACGCCCACGGCGCCGACGAGGAGAGCGACTGGCTCCTGAGCCCCGTCTACGCCCTCGTGGAGACGGGCGAGACCTTCGGCCGCTGGCGCCTCGACGCGCCCGGGCTGGCGGTGGACTTCCCGGTCCTGAAGGCCCTCGGGGCGCAGGGCGGCGTCGACTACGTGCTGCACATCGCCGAGTTCGCTCCCGGCACCGCGCTGCGGGGCATCGCGGTCTCGTTCTGCACCCGCGCCGCCGCCGGCTTCACCGAGGCGGACCTCGCCGCGATCGCCGGCGTCCTGCCGTTCCTGACGCTGGCGATGGCCAAGATGGGCCTCGCCCACACGTTCCGGGAAGTCTCGGCCACCTATCTCGGCCGGTCGACCGCCGAGCGCATCCTCGACGGTCAGATCCGGAGGGGCGAGGGGCGGGCCGTGCCGGCGGCGATCCTGCTGACCGACCTGCGCGGCTTCACGGCCCTGGCCGACCGGGTGGATCCGGCCGACATGGTCACGTGGCTCAACGAGCATTTCGACGCCCTCGGCGATCCGGTGGCGCGGCACGGCGGCGAGATCCTGAAGTTCCTCGGCGACGGCTTCCTGGCGATCTTCCCGGTCCCGAACGCCGACACCCTCCCCTGCCCGGTCTGCGGGGCCGCCCTCGACGCCGCGATCGAGGGCCTCGCCGCCAACGCGGCGCTCAACGCACGCCGCCGCGCCGAGGGGCTGCCGGAGCTGCCGGCCGAGGGCGTCGTACATTTCGGGACGGTGATGTACGGCAATGTCGGGACCGAGCGGCGCCTCGACTTCACGATCATCGGACGGGCGGTCAACGAGGCGAGCCGGATCGAGAGCCAGTGCGCCGCCCTCGGTCACGACCTCCTCGTGTCGGACTCCTTCGCCGAGCGGTGCGCCCGGCGGCTGGAGCCGGTCGGGACGATCGAGTTGCGGGGCCTGTCGCGGCCGATGCGGGTCTGGACCGTGCCGGGGGAGTCGTCCGGTGCGGCGATGACCTGAGGTGAGCGCCGTCTTCCGGGCTCGCCTGCGGCGCCCCGGAACAAAGTGGGAAGCGCCGCGCCGACGTCGTCAGAACAGGGCGCAGCTCCGCTGGAGCACCAGCCCGACGGCGCCCTGCACGAAGCGGCGCCGGTAGGCCTCCCGGATCTCACGCAGGGCCGCGACCGCTTCGGGCGTCGGTTCGGTGACGATCAGGACGATGCGGGCGGCCTCGTGGACGATCCGTCCGTCCGGCCCGCGCCACTGGCCCCGGCCGGCGAAGACTGTCAGTCCGTCGGGGAAGCGGGGGGTGATCCACTCGGCCAGGAACCGGTCGAAGGCCGCTCCCGAGACGCGGCCGCCGTCCGGCCGCGACAGGCCGAACAGCAGCTGCGCGCTGAGCGTCGGGCGGGCACCGTCGCAGAGCGGGTCCGCGCGGGCGGGGCCGGCCGCCCCGACACCGAGCAGCCCGGCCAGCAGGATCTTACCGATCAGCGGCGGGCGAGCTGCTTGAGCGCCGACGGTCCGGCGTAGAGTGCCTGCGGGCCCAGGCCCTCCTCGATGCGGATCAGCTGGTTGTACTTGGCCAGTCTGTCCGAGCGGGCGAGCGAGCCGGTCTTGATCTGCCCGCAATTGGTGGCGACCGCGAGGTCCGCGATGGTGGAGTCCTCGGTCTCGCCCGAGCGGTGCGACATCACCGCGGTGTAGCCGGCGCGCTGGGCCATATCGACCGCCGCCAGGGTCTCGGTGAGCGAGCCGATCTGGTTGACCTTGATCAGGATCGAGTTGGCCGTCCCCTCGGCGATGCCGCGGGACAGGCGCTCGACGTTGGTGACGAACAGGTCGTCGCCCACGAGCTGGCAGCGGTCGCCGATCTTGTCGGTCAGGAGCTTCCAGCCGGCCCAGTCATCCTCCGACATGCCGTCCTCGATCGACACGATCGGGTAGGTGGCGACGAGCTGCGCGAGGTAGTCGACCTGCGCCTCGATGGTGCGGGTCTTGCCCTCGCCCTCGTACGCGTAGGCGCCGTCCTTGAAGAACTCGGTGGCGGCGCAGTCGAGGGCGAGCGCCATGTCCTGGCCCGGCTTGAAGCCGGCGGCGCTGATCGCGTCCATCACGAAATCGAGGGCGGCCTCGGCGGACGGCAGGTTCGGGGCGAAACCGCCCTCGTCGCCGACATTGGTGTTGTGACCGGCCTTCTTCAGCTTGCCCTTGAGAGTGTGGAACACCTCGGAGCCCATGCGCACGGCCTCGGCGAGCGAATCGGCGCCCACCGGCATGATCATGAATTCTTGGAAGTCGATCGGGTTGTCGGCGTGCGCACCGCCGTTGATGATGTTCATCATCGGCACCGGCAGGACGCGGCCCTGCACGCCGCCGACGTAGCGGTAGAGCGGCAGGCCCGAGGCCTCGGCCGCGGCCTTGGCCACCGCCAGCGACACGCCGAGGATCGCGTTGGCGCCGAGGCGGGCCTTGTTGGGCGTGCCGTCGAGCTCGATCATCGCCTCGTCGACCGCGACCTGATCCTCGGCCTCCATGCCGCCGATCGCGTCGAGGATCTCGGTCTGGGCCGCCTCGACCGCCTTCAGCACGCCCTTGCCGAGGAAGCGATTCTTGTCGCCGTCGCGCAGCTCTACCGCCTCGTGGGCGCCCGTGGAGGCCCCCGACGGCACCGCGGCGCGGCCGAAGGAGCCGTCCTCCAGGATGACGTCGACCTCGACCGTGGGGTTGCCGCGGCTGTCGAGGATCTCGCGGGCGCTGATATTGGTGATCGCGGTCATGGAACGTCCTCTCGCGGGGGCCGCGGGTCGGCGACCGCGCCCCAATCGGAGGGTGCGGCGCATCGCGGCGGCTTATCCGTCAAGCCGCGGCCGGCGGCAAGCGTCGGGACGGACGGCGCACAGCCCGGACTTGTCGGGAAAGCGTCGCGGATCAGACGGATGCGCGCGGCGCCGGCAGGCTCTATATGGCCGGCCATGACCTCTCCCGACGATCTCCAGCTCGGCCAGCCGACGCCCCTCCCCACCTCGCCCGAGGAGGCGCGGCTCGACCGGGTCCCGAACCCGCACGCGGACACCGACTACGTCGCCCGGTTCACCGCGCCGGAATTCACCTCGATCTGCCCGGTCACCGGGCAGCCGGATTTCGCGATCCTGGTGATCGACTACGTGCCCGGTGACTGGCTGGTGGAGTCGAAGTCGCTGAAGCTCTACCTGGGTTCGTTCCGCAACCACGGCGCGTTCCACGAGGATTGCACGGTGGCGATCGGCAAGCGGCTCCGCGACCTGCTGGAACCGCGCTACCTGCGAATCGGCGGGTTCTGGTATCCCCGCGGCGGCATCCCGATCGACGTCTTCTGGCAGACGGGCGAACTGCCGAAGAACGCGTGGCTGCCGGACCCGGGCGTGCCGCCCTACCGCGGACGCTGACCGAGCCAACGAAAAGGGCGACCGGCTCGCGCCGGTCGCCCCCGATCCTCCCGGATCTCCGATCTCAGTAGCCGTAGCCGTAGTAGCCGTAGCCCGGAGCGGCGTAGCCGTAGCCGCCGTAGACCGGGGCGTAGCCGTAGCCGTAGGACGGGGCGTAGCCGTAGCCGCCGCCGTAGTAGCTGTCGCGGGCCGCGCCCGCGGCGATCGCACCGGCCGCGAGACCGGCGATGCCGAGGCCGATGGCGGCGCCGGTGCCGATGCCGCGACGGCCGCGGTAGTAGCCGTGGCCGTAGCCGCCGTAGCCACCGTGATAGCCGTAAGGCCGCGCCTCGGCGCTCGTGGTGACGGCAACACTGCCGAGAGCCATGGCGGCGGCAGTGGCGATGATACCGATCTTGCGCATAGTGTTCCTTCTCGATCCCTGATCGAACATGCCCAATAACGTGGCCGCATCCGGACAGTTCCAGATTTCACGCCGGACTTGCGTGCGGATCCGCACCCAGTCGGGATTATGAACCGTTGTTCAGCGTGGCCGCCGCTTCGAGGAGTGCGGTCAAGCTTGGGTGCGGCTCTTCCGGAACCGCTCGAACTCTTGCGGTGAGTCTTCGGGAACACCTGGAACGTCGCGGCGGGCCGTCGCGGCGGACGGCCCGGCCCGGAGACGGAAATCCGCCCTGCCGCGGGTCGGGCGTGCTACGGATCGGCCGGGAGGACCGACGATGGATGCCCTGACCCTAATCCGCGAGAGCCTCGCGCCGCTAGCCGGCAAGCGGGTCGTCGATATCGGGTGCGGCCCCGGGACACTCGCGCGGCGGCTGGTCGACGCGGGCGCGCGGGTCACCGGGATCGATCCCGGCGCGGCGGCGCTCGCCCGGGCGCGGGACGCCGCGCCGGAGGCGCGCTTCGAGGCCGCGACCGGCGAGGCCCTGCCGTTCCCGGACGCCAGCTTCGACGGCGCCGTGATGCTGAATTCCCTCCACCACGTCCCGGACCCGGCGGCGGCCCTCGCCGAGGCGGCCCGCGTCCTGGCCCCGGGCGGGCTGCTCGTCGTGGTGGAGCCCCTGGCGGAGGGCAGCTTCTTCGACGCGCTGCGGCCGATCGAGGACGAGACCGCAATCCGCGCCGCCGCCCAGGACGCCATCGCGGCCGCCCTCGCCCGCGGCGCCTACACGTGCCGCCGCGACGCGACGATCGCGCGGCGCGAGCGCTTCGACTCCCTCGACGCCTTCCTCGCCCGCGTCAGCGCCGTGGACCCGGCCCGCGAGGCGACCATCCGGGACCGGCGCTCCGTGGTCGAGGAGGCCTTCCTCAAGGCCGCCGCGCGCGAGGCCGACGGGCAGTTCGGCCTCGTCCAGCCGCTGCGGATCCACGTCCTGGAGCCGGCGGCCGCCTGAGCCGGTCAGGCGGCCCGGTTCTTGGCGAGGCGGTCGAAGGCGAGGAGTTCCTCGAGCAGGGCCGGCATGTCCTTCAGCGCCACCATGTTGGGGCCGTCGGAGGGCGCCCGGTCGGGGTCGGGATGGGTCTCGATGAACACCCCCGCCACGCCCACCGCCACGGCGGCGCGGGCGAGGACGGCGACGAATTCCCGCTGGCCGCCGGAACTCGCCCCCTGCCCACCGGGCTGCTGCACCGAGTGGGTGGCGTCGAACACCACCGGCGCGCCCTGCGTGACCTGCGCCATGATCGGCAGGCTGCGCATGTCCGACACCAGCGTGTTGTAGCCGAACGAGGCGCCGCGCTCGGTGACGATGACGTTGGGGTTACCCGCCTCCGTCACCTTGGCGGCGACGTGCTTCATGTCCCAGGGCGCCAGGAACTGGCCCTTCTTGATGTTGACCGCCCGGCCGGTCGCGGCGGCGGCCAGCAGCAGGTCGGTCTGGCGGCACAGGAAAGCGGGGATCTGGAGAACGTCCACCGCCTCGGCGGCGGGGGCGCACTGCTCGGCGGCGTGCACGTCGGTCAGCACCGGCAGCCCGAGGGTCTCGCGGATCTCGGCGAAGACCGGGAGCGCCCCGTCGAGGCCGATGCCCCGGGCGGCGCTGCCCGAGGTGCGGTTGGCCTTGTCGAAGGAGGTCTTGAACACGAGGCCGACGCCCAGACCCGCGGCCATCTCCTTGAGGGCGGCGGCGATCTCCAGGGCGTGCTGGCGCCCTTCGAGCTGGCAGGGGCCGGCGATCAGCGTCAGCGGCAGGTGGTTGGCGAAGCGCGCGTCGCCGACTTGGACGACGGGGCCGGGTGTCTCGATCTTCGACATGCCGGCCGGTCTAGCCCGCGCGGCGGATCCGCGAAAGCCCGGGCCGGGACGCGACCCGGCAGACCGTGCGGTCGTCTCGGAGGGCGTCCGCGCGCGGGCCGGTCTCGCACAGCATCAGGATCCGGCCGGCACCGCCCCGACGCGGCGCATCCGCCAGCAGGCTGGCCTGGTGGAGGTTGAGCGCCAGCACCTCGACCGCGGCGGCGTCCGCCCCGGCGAGCGCCTGCGCGGCGCGGCCGATCAGGACGAAGTAGGCCGGCGCCGGCTCGCGCTCGCGGGAGGCCACGGTGATGCGGGCGGGCGCGCGGCAATCGAGGCTCAGCCGCTCGGCATCCTGCGCCCGGAACACCGCGACGGGGCCGGCCCGGCCGGCCAGGGAGGCGCCGGTGGTGCGGATCACCCGCGCGGCGAGGACGTCGCAGGCATCCGCCGCCCGGGCCGGGGCCGGCCCGAGGAGGAGCGCGCCGGCGAGGGCGGTCAGGGTCGTGAGGCGCAGCATCGGGACATCCGCGGCGGGAGACGGTCGCGCCCGGAAGATAGCGCACCCGGGAGATAGCGCGCCCTGCGGCGGGCGCGAAGCCGCGGCGCTCCGCGGGGCGTGGACAGGGACACCCGGATGACCGATCTGAGCGGGCGGCGCGGCGCCGCACGCCGCTCGCAGATCAGGCTCCGACGCGGCCATGCTTCGAACCCTCCTCGCTTCCGTCCTGCTGGCCCTGGTGCCGGCCGGGCCCGCTTCCGCAGAGCCGCCGCCGCAGCCGACCTACGGGCCCGAACTCGAGGGCTTCGCTTACCCGTTCCCGGTGGAGCGGTTCCCGTTCACGTCGCAGCACCAGCCTCTGCAGATGGCCTATCTCGACGTCCGGCCGGCGACGCCGAACGGCCGGACCGCCGTTCTGCTGCACGGCAAGAATTTCTGCGCCGCCACCTGGGAGAGCCAGATCCGGGCGCTCAGCGCCGCTGGGTACCGGGTCATCGCGCCGGACCAGATCGGCTTCTGCAAGTCGAGCAAGCCGGCGGCCTACCAGTTCACCTTCCGGCAGCTCGCCGAGAACACCCGCGCGCTCCTGGACAAGCTCGGGATCGAGCGGCCGATCCTGGTCGGCCACTCGACGGGCGGCATGCTGGCGGCCCACTACGCCCTGCTCTACCCCAAGGCGGTGGAGCAGCTCGTGCTGCTGAACCCGATCGGCCTGGAGGACTGGGCCGCCAAGGGCGTGCCGCCGACCTCGGTGGAGCAGTGGTACCAGCGCGAGCTGAAGGTGACGGCGGCCTCGATCCGGGCCTACGAGACGGCGACCTACTACGCCGGCGCCTGGGAGCCCCGCTACGAGCCCTGGGTCACGATGCTCGCGGGCCTCAACAACGGCCCCGGCAAGGAGGCGGTCGCCTGGGACTCGGCCCTGCTCTACGACATGATCCTCACCCAGCCGGTGGTCTACCGGTTCCCGCAGATCGCGGTGCCGACGCTGCTCCTGATCGGTCAGAAGGACAACACGGCGATCGGCAAGGACCTCGCGCCGCCGGAGGTGCGGGCGAGCCTCGGCAACTATCCCGAGCTCGGCAAGGCGGCCGCCAGGGCCATCCCGGGCGCGCGGCTCGTGGAGTTCCCGGATCTCGGCCACGCGCCGCAGATGTCGGACCCGGAGGGGTTCAATGCGGCGCTGATCGCCGGGATCGCGGCGCGCTAGGCGCCGCGCGCCGTCCTCCGTCGTCCCGGGGCGCTCGCGGCGCCCCGGGACGACGGCGGGCCCGGCGCCTTGATCCTAGAAGTAGGACTTCAGCACGCCCCGGCGGCGGACGTCGAGGGTCGCGCAGTGGAACGAGCCGCCGAACGGGCCGTAGCTGAGGAACGGCGCCGGGATCGGGTCGAAGCCCCAGTCCTTCAGGGCCTTGATCAGCGTCGGCTGGCTCTGGTCGACGACGATCTTCTTCTCGGTGATCGCCAGGACGTTGATCGAGGTCCAGGGCGAGCACATCGAGATCTTGCTCATGAAGCCCTCGACCGGGTCGGGTCGCGGGGCGACCAGCACGTCCCACTTCTTGAGCACGGCCGGGAGCTTCTCGACGTCGACGTAGTCCGGGTTCACCAGAACCTTGCCGGGGGCGAGCGGCATGAACGACGAGTCGATGTGCATCGGCTGCGGGCAGCGGCTCTCGATCTCGTGGATGCGGAAGCCCGGGCCGAGGTGGCGGCGCAGCCACTCGATGCCCATCAGGTTCGTCACGTTCGAGCGGGTCACGAACAGGTCGCGGCCGCAGCGGACGAAGTCGGCGGCGTCGAAGACCGGCTCGAACTCGTTGACCGTGAACTGCATGGGCTCGCCGGCCTTCAGGTTCGGCACCCGGTAATCGTAGTTGTAGAGGTCGTCGGTCAGCTGGGGCCGCGGCGCGGAGGTCCAGCGGGCGCCGGCGCGGAAGTACTCCTTGAACAGCGACCGGTAGGCGTCGCCCTCGAAATAGCGCGAGCGCCAGCACATCGGGCTCTCGATGATCTCGTCGCCGATGACGAGGTACGGATCGCGCGGGCAGGCGACGCAGAAGCCGCGGGAGGACCAGCGCGGCGCCTTGAACTTCTTCGAGAAATCCACGGCGTCGGGCCGGCGGACCTTCACGCCCTCGCCGGCCAGGATGGTGATGAAGTTGTCGAGCTCGGCCTGGGCGAGCTTCTTCATGAACTTCGGATATTTCCAGCCGCTCGCCAGCCGGTAGAACGGCTGCGCGGCGCGCGGCAGGTTGAAGATCACCGTCAGGTGGTGAGTCGGGATCGTGGCGCCGTCGAGCGAGCCGACGATGACCTCCTCCAGCGGATCCCACTCGTTCCAGGCCATCACCGGCGACTGGGGAGCCGGCACGCCCGGTCCGGTCCCGCCCGGAAAGCCGCCCGCATGCGTGTCGTCGGTCACGGCCTCCAGGGCCGTGATCGGTGATTCGCGCTCCATGACGTGTGCCCCTTCTGCGACGTGCCGCGGCCTTCTGCGCGGGCTTCTCCGCCCCGCCGCCGCTTTGGCCCTCGGTGTGTCAAACGGGTGATAGACACCGCTAATCCGTGCTGCAACGTGACAGAAACGTTCCCGGGCCGATGGACCTATTTCTGCCGCGACCGTGACCGATTTCCCGCATCAAGCCTTACGCGAGCTTGAAAGACGACAATGAAGCGCCTGACGACCTTGGCCTCGATCGCCGGTCTGTGCACGGTCGTCGGCCTGTTCATGTCCTCCGGCCTGGAGGATGTGTCGGCCGCCGTCGTGAGCGCCGGCTGGGGCGCCGCCCTGGTGGTGCTCGCGCGCTTCGTGGCCGTCGCCTGGGCGGGGCTCGGCTGGTACGTCGTGTTCCCCGCCGGCGCGACCAAGCTCGCCGACTGCATCTCGCTCCGCTTCGTCCGCGAGGGCATCAACACGCTGCTGCCCGTCGCCACCGTCGGCGGTGACTTCGTCGGCGCCCGCCTCCTGTCGAAGCGCAACGTTCCGGGCGCGCTCGCGGGCGCCAGCATGTTCGTCGACCTGATGACCCAGGCGCTGACGCAGCTCCTGTTCACGGTGGCCGGCCTCGCCCTGCTGGTCCTGATCTCCGGTGACGGACCGATCGCCCACACGGTCGAGGGCGGGCTGGCCCTGGCGGTCCCGGCGCTCGGCGCCTTCTACCTGATCCAGCGCAAGGCCGGTCATCGCCTGATCCAGGCGCTGCTCAGCCGCTTCGCCTCCGGGCGCGAGTGGCGGGCCTTCGGCGCCATCGACCAGCTCTACGACAGCCTGCGCCGGCTCTACGGCAACCACGGTCGCTTCGCGTTGGCCCTGGTGGTCCACCTCGCCGGCTGGGTGATCGGCACGCTCGAGGTCTATGTCTGCCTGCGGTTCATGGGCTACCCGATCGACTTCGCGCAGGCGCTCATGATCGAGAGCCTCGCCCAGGCCGTGCGCGGCGCGGCCTTCGCGGTGCCCGGCGCCCTGGGCGCGCAGGAGGGCGGACTGATCGCCCTGTGCGGCCTGTTCAATATCCCGGCCGAGGCGGCGCTCGCCCTGTCGCTGGTCAAGCGCTTCGCCGATCTCGGCGTCGGGCTCCCGAGCCTCCTGCTCTGGCACCGGATCGAGTCCAGGCTCCGGTCCGAGACGCCCGAGGAAGAGGAGCGCGAGCCTGAGCCGGAGGCCGGGCGCAAGGCCAAGAGGGTCGCGCAGCCCGCCACCCTCGGCCCGTTCTACAGCTACGCTCCGCCGCGCATGGGGGCGCGGCTCGGCGACGGCGAGGAGTTGAAGAAGTGCGCCTGACCCGCCGGCTCGCGGCCGCCCTCATCGCCGCACCCCTGGCCCTGACCCTGCTCGTCCCGGCCCCGTCATGGGCCGCGGACGATCCGGCCGTTCAGACCGTGCGCGACCTCTACGCCGCCTTCTCGGCCGCGCTGAAGGACGGGCCCGGCCCCCTGCCGGCCCGGGTCGAGGCCGTCGGCCCGGCGCTCGACAAGGCGTTCGACTTCCCCGCCATGACCCGCGTCGCGGTGGGCTCGAAATGGTCGAGCTTCACCCCGGAGCAGCAGGCGGCGGTGATCGACGCCTTCAAGCGCAGCCTGACCGTGACCTACGCCAACCGCCTGGCCCGCGCCGCCGGCGGCAAATTCGACGTGACCCCGAAGGTCGAGGAGCGGGGCGCCCAGCGCGTGGTGCCGACCCGCGTCACCGCCGCGGACGGCGACGATTCCGCCGTGGACTTCGTCGTCAACGCCGACAACCGCATCCAGGACGTCTTGCTCAACGGCGACGTCAGCGAGATCGCCGCGCAGCGGAACGCCCTGTCGGCGCCGCTGAAGTCCGGGGGCGCCGACGGCGTCGTGAAGTTCCTCCGGGCGCGGGCCGACGGCATGCTCGCGGCCAAGCCGACGCCCTGAGCGGCGCCGGCGCCTGCGCCGACCTGAACCGGCCGTTCGCGGCCATCGCCGCCTCGGCGGCCGGACGATCGCATGGATCCGACCGGATGGATGTCTCCTCCCTGGCGCTGCTCGGCCTCTCGTGGCTCTCGCTGCTCTGCCTGATCCTGGCGGCGGCGGGCTGCGTCTACGGGCTGGCCGCCGCCATCTGCGCGGGCCGCTACGCGGGCCGCCGCCCGCCGGTGCTGCCCGCCGGCGCGACGCGGCCCTCCGTGACCGTGCTGAAGCCGCTCTGCGGCCTCGAGCCCAATCTCTACGCGAATCTCGAGACCGTGCTGCGCCAGGACTACGCCGGGCCGGTCCAGGTCCTGTTCGGCGTCCAGAAGCCCACCGATCCCGCGATCGGCGTGGTCGAGCGCCTGCAGCAGGCCTATCCCGAGGCCCGCATCGACCTCGTGATCGACGGCCGGCAGCACGGGTCGAACCGCAAGGTCTCGAACCTGATCAACATGGCCGAGGCCATCGCCCACGACGTGGTGGTGCTGGCCGACAGCGACATGGTGGTGGGGCCCGACTACCTCGAGCGCCTCGTCGCGGAGCTGTCCCAGGACGGCGTCACCGGCGTCACCTGCCTGTACCACGGAGTCCCGGCCTTCCGGGGCCTGTACGACCAGCTCTCGACGCTCGCGATCGACACCCACTTCCTGCCCAACGTCGTGATGGGCCTGAGCCTCGGTCTGGCGAAGCCCTGCTTCGGCTCCACCGTGGCCTTCACCCGGGCGAGCCTGGAGGCGGTCGGCGGCTTCCGCACCTTCCGCAACGATCTGGCGGACGATTACGCCATCGGCGCCGCCCTGCGCGGCCTCGGCGGCCGCGTGGTGATCCCGAGCTTCACGATCGGCCACACCAGCGTCGACACCGATCTCTCCGGCCTGTGGCGGCACGAGCTGCGCTGGAACCGGACGATCCGCACCGTCGACCCGGCGGGCTACGCCGGCTCGATCGTCACCCACGCCTTCCCGCTCGCCCTGCTGGGCGCGCTCCTGCCCGGCGCCGGCACCGGCGCCCTCTGGGTCGCCGCCGCGGCGCTGGCGAGCCGCGTGCTGCTCTGCCGGCAGCTGGAGCGGGCCTTCGGCCTCGCCCCGCACCCCTACGGACTGTTGCCGATCCGCGACATCCTCTCCTTCCTGAACTTCTCCTGGGCCTTCGTGTCGGGGGCGGTGACATGGAAAGGTCACGATTATCACGTGGTTGCGGATGGCACCCTGATCCCGGACGCCGAACTCGGCCGCGATGCCGGCGCGCCGCTCCGCTGAACCCGGCTCCCTCGTCCTCCGCCCCTCCCCCGGCATTGCCCTGAGGCCTTGAACCCCATGCGCACGCTCTTCCTCCAGGCCCCCACCTTCGACGGTTTCGACGGCGGTGCCGGCTCCCGTTACCAGGCCAAGCGCGAGATCAAGTCGTTCTGGTACCCGACTTGGCTGGCCCAGCCGGCCGCCCTGGTGCCGAACTCGAAGCTGATCGACGCGCCGCCGCACAACATCAAGCTCGCCGAGATCGTGGCCCAGGCCAACGACTTCGACCTCGTCGTGCTCCACACCTCGGTGCCGTCGTTCAAGTCCGACGTGAAGACGATCGAGGCGCTCAAGGCCGCCAACCCGAAGCTCATCGCCGGCCTGATCGGCGCCAAGGTCGCGGTCGACGCCGCCGGCGCGATGGCCCAGGCCCCGGTGGTCGATTTCTGCGCCCGCAACGAGTTCGACTTCACCGTCAAGGAGGTCGCCGACGGCGTCCCGATGTCGGAGATCAAGGGGCTGTCCTATCGCGACGCCAACGGTGTCGTGGTCCACAACGAGGACCGCGAGATCATGACCGACATGGACCAGCTGCCCTTCGTCACCAGCGTCTACAAGCGCGACCTGGAGATGGAGAAGTACTTCATCGGTTACCTGAAGCACCCCTACATCTCGTTCTACTCGGGCCGGGGCTGCAAGAGCCGCTGCACCTTCTGCCTCTGGCCGCAGACGGTCGGCGGCCACACCTACCGCACCCGCTCGGTCGCCCACGTGATCGAGGAGATCAAGTACTGCCTGAAGGAGTTCCCGCAGACCAAGGAGTTCTTCTTCGACGACGACACCTTCACCGATAACCTGCCGCGCGCGGAGGAGATCGCCCGCGAGCTCGGCAAGCTCGGCGTCACGTGGTCGTGCAACGCCAAGGCGAACGTGCCGCGCGAGACCCTGAAGGTGCTCAAGGAGAACGGCCTGCGCTTGCTGCTGGTCGGCTACGAGTCCGGCAACCAGCAGATCCTGCACAACATCAAGAAGGGCATGCGGGTCGAGGTCGCCGAGAAGTTCACCAAGGATTGCCACGACCTCGGCATCGCCATCCACGGCACCTTCATCCTCGGCCTGCCGGGCGAGACGAAGGAGACGATCCAGGAGACGATCAACTTCGCCAAGCGGATCAACCCGCACACGATCCAGGTCTCGCTGGCGGCGCCCTACCCGGGCACCTTCCTGTACAAGCAGGCGGTGGAGAACGGCTGGCTCGACATCGAGAACGCCGAGCTCGTCGACGAGAACGGCGTGCAGGTCGCGCCGCTGCACTACCCGCACCTCTCCCACACCGAGATCTTCACCTCGGTCGAGGAGTTCTACAAGAAGTTCTACTTCCGGGCGCCGAAGATCGCCTCGATCGTCAGCGAGATGGTGCGCTCGCCCGACATGATGAAGCGCCGCCTTCGCGAGGGCGTCGAGTTCTACCGCTTCCTCAAGGAGCGTCAGGGTACCGCCAAGGCGGCCTGAAGTCAGGGGTCCGGGGCCTGCGGCCCCGGCGGGGAGCGCGGGGCAGAGCCCCGCCCCTCTTCCAGGGCTCCGCCCTGGACCCGCGAGAGGGCGAGCCCTCTCGACACCCGTTACGAGGTTACCGTGAAGCGTCTGGTCGTCACCGCGGATGATTTCGGGCTGAGCCCCGAGGTCAACGAGGCCGTCGAGCAGGCCCATCGCGACGGGATCCTCACGGCGGCGAGCCTGATGGTCTCGGCGCCGGCCGCCGCCGACGCCGTGGCGCGGGCCCGGCGGATGCCGTCCCTGCGGGTCGGGCTGCACCTCGTCCTCGTGGAGGCGTGGCCGACCCTGCCGGCGGAACAGCTTCCCGACCTGACGGACGAGGCCGGCCTGATGCGGGCCGACATGGCCCGCCTCGGCCTCGACTTCGCCCGCAGGCCGGCGGCCCGGCGCCAGCTCGCCGCCGAGATCCGCGCGCAGTTCGAGGCCTACCGGGCCACCGGCCTGCCGCTGGACCACGTCAACGCCCACAAGCACTTCCACGTCCACCCGCTGATCGCCGGGGCGGTGCTGCGCGTCGGCCGCGACTTCGGGATGCGCGCCCTGCGGGTGCCGCGGGAGCCGCGCGAGATCCTGCGCCGCGCCGAGCCCGGCGCGCGGCCGCGAGCCGCCCTCGACATCGCGCCCTGGGCGGCGCTGCTCGCCGTCCGCGCCCGGCAGGCCGGGCTGCTGATCCCCGACCGCACCCTCGGCCTCGCGTGGTCCGGCGCCATGACGCCCGCCCGTGTCGCGGCCCTGCTGGCCGAACTTCCGGACGGCCTGACCGAGCTCTACACCCATCCGGCCACCGCCGGCGGCTTCCCCGGCGAGGCGCCGGGCTACCGCTACGCCGACGAGCGCGACGCCCTGACCGCTCCCGCATCCCGGTCGGCCGCCGACGCGTCGGGCGCCGTCCGCGGCGGGTTCTCCGACTTCCTCGGTTGACCCAGGTCGTTATCTGACTTTAGTCAGACAACATGGAGCCTGCCGAGATCGCCCGCGTCCGCCGCTTCGCCCGCGCGGTCACCGCCGAGGTCGGCGCGCTCGATTCCTCGTTCCTCGGCCGCGGCCGTCCCCTGGGCGCGGCGCGGGTCCTGAACGCCGTCGGGGCCGGGCGCGCGGAGATCGGCGAGATCCGCGCCTATCTCGGTCTCGATTCCGGCCTGATGAGCCGTCTCCTGCGGAGCCTGGAGGAGGAGGGGCTGGTGGCGACCGCGCCGCATCCCGCGGATGCCCGCCGCCGGGTCGCCTCCCTGACCGAGGCCGGGCGGCGCGAGTTCGCGGCCTACGAGGCGCTGTCGGATGCCCGCGCCGTCGCCCTTCTGGAGCGCGCACCGCAGGTGGACGCGCTGTTGCACGCCATGGACCGGGTCGCCCTGGCCCTCGGACGCGACGCCATCGCGATCCGGGAGGCCGACCCGACCGACGCGGGCGCCCGCGCCTGCCTCGCCGCCTACTACGCCGAGCTCGCGACCCGGTTTGCCGGCGGGTTCGACATCGCCCGGTCGTGCGACCCGGAGGCCGCCGCCATGGTGCGGCCGCGCGGCGTGTTCCTGCTCGCGTGCGCCGACGGGCTGCCGGTCGGATGCGTCGGGCTCAAGGGGGGCGGCGGCGCGGTGGCGGAGATCAAGCGGCTCTGGGTCGATCCCGCGGCCCGCGGGCTGGGCCTCGCCAGGCGGCTGATGCGGGAGGCCGAGGCCGCCGCCCGCGACCTCGGGATCCGGACGCTGCGGCTCGACACCAACAGCGCCCTCCCCGAGGCCCTTACGCTCTACCGGCGGTCGGGCTGGGTGGAGATCGACCGCTTCAACGACGATCCCTATCCGGACCACTTCTTCGAGAAGGCCCTCTGAGGCTCTCCGAAGCGCCGGCCGCAACCGGCCGGCGCTGCTCGGCTTCTACTTGGCGGGCACCGGATCCTGGTGCGGGGCGGACTTGCGCAGGGCCGCACCGGCCGCCTTCTCGGCTTCCGGACGATCCTCGTCGGGCTGCTCCGGCGGCTCGCCGAGGGTTGCCGGAACCACGAAGAACGCCGCCACCAGGGTGAAGAACAGCGACAGCGCCAGCAGCTTGCCCATGCTGGCCGTGCCCGGATGGCTCGACAGGACCAGCGACCCGAAGGCGCTGCCCGTGGTCAGCGCCGAGAAGAAGATCGCCCGGGTGAGGCTGGAGGCGAGCATGTCGGTCACGCCCGCCCGCCACGCGATCACGTAGTAGATGTGGAACGCCACGCCGACCGCGAGCATCAGCGGCAGGGCGATGATGTTGGCGAAGTTCAGCGGCATGCCGACGATGCGCATCGCCATCAGCGTCCAGAGCGTCGCGATCACCAGCGGGCCGAGGGTCATCGCCACGTCCCACGGCTTGCGCAGGGCGACCGAGAGGATGACGAAGATCAGCACGAAGGCCGTCACCGCCGCCTGCACGAAGGCGCCCAGGATCGTGTAGCTCGACTGCGTGGTGGCCACCGGCGCGCCGGTCGCGTGCGGGGCGACCTTCAGGACCTCGTCCGAGAACCGGCGGAGCACGGTGTCGTCGTTCGAGTCGCCCTTCGGGTGAACCTCGATGCGCGCCCGTCCGTCCGCCGCCACCCAGTCGGCCTTCAGCTGCGGCGGCAGGTTGTCCAGCGTGATCTTCTCGGGATGCAGCAGGTCGCGCAGGCGGGCGAGCAGCGGCACCAGATCCTTGGTGAGCGCCACCGAGGCCGCCTCGCGCAGCTGGACCGGGCCGGCGGCGAGCTTGTCCAGGGTGCCGGCGAGCTGCTTGGCCTCCTGGGCGCCCTTCGCGTCGCCCTTGGCGTCGGCCGAGAGGCCGTTGAGCGCCGCGGCGGCGTCCTTGAGCGCCTTGACGTTGTCGGCGTCGGTCGGCGGCGGCGGCCGGCGGCCGGGATTGAGCACCGGATCGAGCAGCTGGGCCGTGTCGGCGATCTGGGCCAGCTTCTTGTCCTGATCCCGCGGCACGAAGGTGTCGATGCTGTTGACCGAGGCGGTGACCGGCAGGGCCAGGAGCGTCTTCGACAGCGACGGGACCTCCGCGACGCTGGGCGCCAGCACGTCGATGAAATTCGGGCTGGTCTCGGGATTCTTGATCAGGTCCAGATAGGTCGCGATGGACTGCGTCTTGGCGCTGCGCAGGTGCATCGGGTTCGAGTCGAACGGCAGGTGCCAGAGCAGCGGCGCGCCGGCCAGGGTCACGAGGCCGACGCCGATCAGGATCGGCTTGCGGTGCCGGATGATCCAGGGGTCGACGCCGACGAGCCAGTCGGTCTGGACCGCGGCCTTCTCGCCCACCGGCTTGAACACCGCGATCAGGGCCGGCAGCAGGATCAGCGAGAACAGGAAGGCCACGATCATGCCGACGCCGGCGATCAGGCCCAGCTCCGACACGCCGCGGAAGGCCGTGGGCAGGAAGGCGAAGAAGCCCGCCACCAGCGACACCGCGGCGAGCGTCAGCGACCAGCCGACGCCCCGGGCGGCGGCGCGGATCGCGCTCTCCAGCGTCGGCTGCTCGTAGCGGTCGGCCCGGTAGCGCACCGAGAACTGGATGCCGAAATCGATGCCGAGCCCGACGAACAGGGCCGCGAAGGCCACCGAGATCGGGTTCAGCTCCGTGACCATGATGAGGCCCAGGGCGGCCGTGACCACGAGGCCCGCGAAGGTGGTGATGATCACCGCGCCGACGAGCTTGCCCGAGCGCAGGGCCAGCCACAGGAACAGCACGATCGCGCCGACGATGATGCTGTTGTTGAGGCCGGCATCCTCCGACAGCGTCGCGAACTCCTCGTCCGCCACCGCCACCGTGCCGGTCAGGCGCATCCGCAAGCCGTTCTGGGCGTCGATCCCGAGATCCTTGGCGACGTTGCGGATCAGCTTGGTCGCCTGGTAACCGGGCTCCAGGGCGTTGAAGTCGAGGACCGGCTGGATCACCACGAACTTCATCTTGTCGGTGACGCTGGTCTCACCCCCCGACAGGAGTTCCTGCCAGGACATCCGCGCCCGCTGACCCGCCAGCACCTTCTGCAGGGTGGCGTCGATCTGCCCCATGGGCTTCTCGAGGTCCTCGATCTTGGCGTCGCCGGTCTTCACGCCGCGCGCGCCCAGCGTCAGCACCCGCATGATGCCCCGCAGCGACGGGTCGGCGGCGAGCGGGCCGAGCAGACCCTGCTGCTGGGTCAGCGCCTCCAGGGTCTTGTCGAGGTCCGCCTGCGACATCAGCAGCAGGCCGTTCTTGTTGAAGAACGGGCCGCCGTCGGGCCGGTAGACCGTCTCGATCAGGTTCTTGTGCGCCGTGAGCGCCTTGGCGAGGTTGGCGGCCGCCTCCTCGGTCTCCTCCGGCGTCTCGCCGTTGATGACCGCGACGATGGTGTTGCTGCGCTGCGGGAACGCCTTCTCGAAATTGATCTCGTCCTGCCGCCACGGCTCCTTCGGGTCGATCAGCCGCTCAACGTCGGTGTTGATTCGGAACAGGTGCGCCGCGACTCCGAGGCTCGCGACCGTGAGGAACGCCGTGAAGGCGATCACGATCCACCGATACCGCACCGAGAACGCGACGAGACTTTCGATCACGAGCACCCTGCCTGTTCGCATCGGACGCGCCCCCTGCGCGACCGGCTCCTGCCATCTGTCCGGTCCGAACCCGGGCCACCGACACGGGCGGGCTCAGGGCTCCGCCGCGCGACGCTCCGCGATTCGGCCGGGTGCGCATCGGGTTCGAGGAACGCCACACCGCCCGATCCGAGCGCGCCGCGCGCGCCCGGCACCCGACTGATTGCGCCCGATGCGGTCCGCGGTCGGGACACCCGCCGCGGGCCGGGACTTGCATCGCGGCCACGAGGCTCAGTAAAGAGGGCGATGCCAGATTGCAACGCGGCCGCCGTGGCGCGCATCCCGCGCCCGCCCGTGTGCGCTAGCGCACGGCGTTTCTGGCGCGGCCACCCGAATCGTGGGATTCCGGTCGTATTGCCGACGCAATGCACGTGCTGTCCTCAGCGATCGGGCGCGTCCGCCCACCGGCTCCGCACGCGCGGTCCATGTGGCGCCGTTGCGTCAGGCACGGAATAAGATGTCATCGCCCCGCCGAAACGGGGTCATTTCAGATTAGTTCCAAGCTAGATGGCTGGAATTCGAGATTTTTTCGCGTTAAGCACCCCGATGTCCCGGGGCCGACGAAGTAAGGAGCCGCAATCTTGGGTATCCCCCTCCGGTACGTCGCGAAGATCGGCGGCTACATCCTGAAGCAGCACCTCACGGGCCGCAAGCGTTACCCGCTTGTGATGATGATGGAGCCGCTGTTCCGCTGTAACCTGGCCTGCGCCGGCTGCGGCAAGATCGACTACCCGGACGAGATCCTGAACAAGCGCCTCCCGGTCGCCGACGCGCTCGAATCGGTGCGCGAGTGCGGCGCCCCGGTCGTGGTGATCGCCGGCGGCGAGCCGCTCCTCCACAAGGACCTGCCGCAGATCGTCGAGGGCATCATCGCCCAGAAGAAGTTTGCGATCGTCTGCACGAACGCGCTGCTCCTCGAGAAGAAGATCAAGGAGTACAAGCCGAGCCCGTACTTCACGTGGTCGATCCATCTGGACGGCGACAAGGAGATGCACGACCAGTCGGTGTGCCAGCGCGGCGTCTACGACAAGGCCGTGGCGGCGATCGCGAAGGCCAAGGAGATGGGCTTCCGGGTCACCATCAACTGCACCTTCTTCAACAATTCCCAGCCGGAGAAGATCGCCGACTTCTTCGACAGCGTGACCCGGATGGGCATCGACGGCATCACCGTCTCCCCCGGCTACGCCTACGAGCGCGCCCCCGACCAGAAGCACTTCCTGAACCGCAAGGCGACGAAGGACCTGTTCCGCGGCGTGTTCCGGCACGGCAAGGAGAAGGGCCGCGAGAAGTGGACCTTCCAGCAGTCGGGCCTGTTCCTCGACTTCCTGGCCGGCAACCAGACCTACCACTGCACCCCGTGGGGCAACCCGACCCGCACCGTGTTCGGCTGGCAGAAGCCCTGCTACCTGCTCGGCGAGGGCTACGCGGCGACCTTCAAGGAGCTGATGGAGACCACCGACTGGGACGCCTACGGCACCGGCAACTACGAGAAGTGCGCCGACTGCATGGTCCACTCGGGCTACGAGGCCTCCTCGGTGGTCGATTCGGTCCGTAAGCCCTGGAAGCCGCTGGTGCACGCGATCCGCGGCATCAAGACCGAGGGCGAGATGGCCCCCGAGGTCAGCCTGGAGAACCAGCGCCCGGCCGAGTTCGTGTTCTCGCGCAACGTCGCGCAGAAGCTGTCCGAGATCAAAGCGGCCGGCGTCGACACGAAGCAGGAAGCCCGCAAGCGCACCGCCGCCTGACCGGCGCGCGCGACTGACGACACGAGACCCGCGGCCGCGAGGCCGCGGGTCTCTTCGTGTCCGGACCCCGCGGCGCCTCAGCCGAGCCGCGGCACGTGCGGGGCGCAGTCGCGCGGCAGGGTCCCGTCGAGCCGCGGATCGGGCGCGACCTCGACGTGGATCGCGAAAGGAACGAAGCCGGAGCGCCGGTAGAAGGCGAGCGCGCCGGGATGGTCCAGCGTGCAGGTATGCACCCAGAACCGCGCGATCGGGCGCGCCCAGGCCCGGCCGATCGCCGCGTTCATCAGCGTGCGGCCGATCCCGGTACCGACCGCGTCCCCGGTCAGTCCGAGGAAGACCAGCTCGCAGGTGCCGGGCCGGCGGAAATCCAGTTCCAGCATGCCGACGTTCCGCCCGTCCCGCCGCAGCGCGAGGATCTCGACATCGCGGTCGGCCAGGATCGCCGCCAGCGCTTCGTCGGCCAGGGTGAGGCGCGAGAACCAGAGCCAGTCGGCGCCCACCGCCCGGAACAGGCTCCGGTAGGTCTCCGGGTCGGTGCGTTCCAGGGGCTCGAGGGCGAGCCCGGGCGGGAACGGCCGTCCGGGACGCGGGGGCGGCGGGCGCAGCATCTCCAGGCTGGTGACGATCGTGGCGAGATGGCCGGGCGGCACCGTCGCGTAGCCCGGTGTGAGGGTCGGGATTCCCGTCTCCGGCAGCATCGATATCCTCCGCGGTCGCCTCGGCGCGGCCCGGTCACGCGGAAAGCGGGCGCCGCCGCGCGACCAGCCACGGCAGCACGCAGGCTGCCGACACCGCGATCGCGGCGGCGTAGGCCGCGACCGGGTCGATCCGCCCGAGCAGCAGGTGCACGCAGACATAGAAGGCCAGCACGCCGAACGCGCCCTGGGCGCTGCCGCGCACCACCTCCAGGGCGGCGCCGACGCCGTCCTGCGCCCGGGCGAAGACGATGAGCGGCCAGGAGATGATCGGGATCGGCGCCAGGACGCCGCTCAGGCCGGAGCCGAGATGCGGCGCCAGCCCCGAGACCATCAGGACCAGGGCGGTGGCGGCCGCGAGCCGGGCCGGCATGTCCCAGCGCGGCGGGCGCGCCCGGCGGGCCGGCGATTCGGTCCCCGCGGCCGGCCGGCACAGGGCGACCACCAGGGCCATCGCCGGCAGGTCGATCGCCGTGGCGAGCCACAGGCCGGGCTGGATCACCCCGTGCAGCAGCGCGCCGCCGAGGACGAAGCCCGCGAGGGCGAGCAGCGCGGCCGCGAGGCCCCCCGTCCGCGGCGCGGCGACGGCGTAGACGAGGTAGCTGACGGTGACCGCGCCGAGCCCCTCCACCGAGCCGATCGCCGCGTCGGCGGCGAAGCGCTCGCCCTGCTCGGCGGCGAGGTAGATCGAGATCGGCGCCGAGGTCAGCGGGAGGCCCGAGAGCAGGCCGCCGACGAGGCTGCCCCACCGGCGCGCGGCCGCCGACACGGCCCACATCAGGGTCGGCGTGACGACGATCTTGGCGGCGATCAGACTCATGGCGACCGGCGGGTCCCGGGGCCTCAGGCCGCCTGGGGCGGCCCGTCATCCTCCGGGTCGGCGGGCGAGTTGAGGATGTCCTCGAGCTCGTCGACCAGCCGGTCGACCTGGTCCTCGGTGGCGAGCACCTTCAGAACTTCCCCGGTCTCCGTCTCGACGGCCAGCTCGATATGCGGCCCGACCCGGGCCGTCAGGATCCGGGCCAGGATCTTGATTGCGCTCATGCGAGTGCCTCCTCCGCGGCGATGAGGCCGACCGCCACCGCCGGTCCACAGGTCGAGATGCCGTCGCGCGCGCCGCCGATCCGGTCCGCCAGCAGCGTCACGAGCGGTGTCGAGGGCCGGCCGAGACGCTCGACGAGGCGGGCGCCCACGAAGGCGCCGGCGCCGCACAGGACGAGGGGCGCGTCCGCGCCGAGATCGGGCCGGCTGAGGATCTCCGCCGCCGCGTCGTGCAGCAGGCGCAGCTGCGCCTCGGCGAAATGGGCGGCGAGCGCCGTCCAGGCCGCTCCGGGCGCCTCCGCCCGGTCCCGCCCGACGATCCGGGCGAGCCGGGTCTCGCTCTCGGCGACCGTCTTGCCCTTGCGGTCGCCGCTCGGCTGCTGGTCGGCGCCCTCGGGGAGCTGGCCGAGGATGCGGTAGACGTCCGCCATGTGGGCGAAGGTCTCGGTCATCAGCCGGGTCCGGCGGCCCGCGAAGGGGGCGTGGTCGGACAGGGCGATCACCGGCGTACGCACCGCGCCGGTATAGACGAGCTCGCCGGTCTCCAGCCGCTCGGCGTCGCTGTAGCCGGTCGCGGCCGGCCGCCCGCCCACAACGGGAATCAGGTCGGCGGTGGTCGAGCCGATATCGACCAGCAGCGCGTCCGGGACGTGCCGGCCGGCGAGCGCCGCGGTGGCGTGCCAGTTGGCCGAAGCCACGTCCGCCGACAGGGACGCGGCCGCCTCGGGGGCGACGAGGCCGGAGCGGCCGGCGTAGATGCGCACAGTCCCGGCGAGGTGCGACCCGGCCCATCCGGCGAGCGCCGCGACGCCGTCGCGCCGGTCGGCGAAGCAGTCGGTCAGCTCGCCCGTCATGGTCACGGCGTGCAGGGCCGCGCCGCGGGCCCAGTCGGGGGCGGCCTCCAGCGCCCGGTCGAGGGCCGGCAGGCCCTGCCAGAGCGGGCACGGCACCTGGGCGGCGGCCGCGACCCGGCCGTCCTCGACCAGGGCGACCTTGACGTGGACCCCGCCGAGGTCCCACCCGATGGTCGTTGGGTTTGATGAGCGCATGGGACCGCGATGAGCGCCTCGATGGACCACAGGATCGGGCGCCCCGGCTTCGCGGTGATCCCGGTGCTCGATCTCCGGGGCGGCCGCGTGGTGCGGGCGCGCCGGGGCGAGCGCTCCTCCTATGCCCCGATCGAGACGCCCTTGGCAAAGGGCTCGGCGCCGGACGCGGTGGCCCGCGGGCTGGTCGACGCGTGGCCCGCCGCGATCCTCTACGTCGCCGATCTCGACGCGATCATCGACCGCGCCGCGCCCGATCTCCGCGCCCTGGAGGCGATCGCCCGCGCCTGCCCGGGGATCGCCCTGTGGGTCGATGCCGGCTTCGCCGAGCCGGAGGGCGTCGCGGCGTTCCTGGAGGCCGGGCTCGGGCGACCGGTGATCGGCAGCGAGAGCCAGGCGGATGCCGACCTCGTGACGCGGCTCGGCGACCGGGCGGTGTTCTCCCTCGACACGCGCGGCGCGGAGCGGCTCGGCCCGGCAGCCCTCCACGACGATCCGGCGCTCTGGCCGCCGGAGGTGATCGCCATGACGCTGGCGCAGGTCGGCGCCGGGGCCGGCCCGGACCTCGCGGCCCTGGGAGCCCTGCGCGCGCGGGCGCCGGATCGCCGCCTCTACGCGGCGGGCGGCGTGCGCGGCCCGGACGACCTGCGGGCGCTCCGGGCGGCCGGGATCGCCGGGGCGCTGGTCGCCTCGGCCCTCCACGACGGCACCCTGTCCCGGGCGACGGCGCCCGACCTCGCCTGACGCTTCCGGCCCGGGCCCGCGGCTGCTAAACCGCGCGACAGAGAGATCACCGACACGAGCCGTCAGACGATGGAAAAGTTCACCACCCTGGAGGGCGTCGCGGCGCCCCTGCGGACGATCAACGTCGATACCGACCGGATCATCCCGGCGAAGTACCTGAAGACGATCCGGCGGACCGGCCTCGGCAAGAGCCTGTTCGCCGAGATGCGCTACCGCGAGGACGGCTCCGAGAATCCGGACTTCATCCTCAACCAGCCCGCCTACCGGAACAGCAAGATCCTGGTGTGCGGGGATAATTTCGGCTGCGGCTCGTCCCGGGAGCACGCGCCCTGGGCGCTGGCCGATTTCGGCATCCGCTGCGTGATCTCCACGAGCTTCGCCGACATCTTCTTCAACAACTGCGCGAAGAACGGCATCCTGGCGATCGTCGTGTCGCCCGAGGATCTGGAGAAGCTCTTCGAGGACGCCGAGCGCGGCGCGAACGCCACCCTGACGGTCGACCTGGCGGCGCAGACGATCCGGGGACCGGACGGCGGCACCCTGCATTTCGACGTCGACGAGGGCCGCAAGCACAACCTACTGAACGGACTCGACGAGATCGGGCTGACGCTGGAGCGCGTCTCCTCCATCGACGCCTACGAGCAGAAGCTCGCCCAGCGCGAGTGGGCCTGAGCGACCGGACCCGCGTCCCGACGGCGGTCGCGTCGCGCTGAGGCGACCGCCGGTCCGAGTCCAGGGCCCGCCTTATCCGAGCCGCATGGACAGTTCCACGTCCTCGGCGAACGGCACCGACAGGTAGCCGCGGCTCGGCGCGCGCACGCGCTGCAGGTAGTCCGGGCTGTGGTCCGCGTTGTCGGCGACCACCAGGGCCCCCGGTCCGAGGCGACTCTCCACGAGGCTCAGAACCTCCGGATAGAGCCCCTTCGCCCCGTCGAGGAGCAGCATGTCGACCGAGTCGGGCAGGTCGAGGCCGAGGGTCTGGAGGGCGTCGCCCTCGCGGAACTCGACGAGGTCCGCCAGCCCGGCCTCCATCAGGTTCGCCCGCGCCCGCACCACCTTGGACGGCTCGAACTCGCAGGTGATCAGCCGGCCGCCGCCGTTGTCGCGCAGGGCCGCGACGAGGTGCAGGGTCGAGAGACCGAAGGACGTGCCGAACTCGACGATCGTCCGCGCCCGGCGGGTTCGCGCGAGCATGTAGAGCAGCCGGCCGGTCTCCCGCGAGACCGCGAGGGGCATATCCTTGAGCCGGCTGTAGAAGTCCCGGTAGCCGGTGCGGCTGCCCATGAGGCGCGCCCGCTCGTCCGCCGAGAGATCGCCGATGGCGCTCAAGGGTGAGGAGGCCTCCGCCTGCGCGAAGAGACTGTCCAACAGCGACGCGATACGCGGTTCGGCGAGTGTGGATGCTGAGAGTGACATGGCGCGTTGCTTTCCGTCTTGCGCGTTCAACTGAACACGACGCAGAGTACCGGCGCCCCCTGCCCGCGCCTATTCGCGTTCCGAGCCCCGCCCCATGCCCGACCGGCCAAGTCTCGGAATATCCAGGCGAAAGCAGCCCCGGCAGGCGCGCTCCAGCGACCTCGTCGCGGCCGTTCTGGAGGCCGCCGCTCAGGTTCTGGCGGAGGTCGGCGCGGCGCGCTTCACGACGGCGCGGGTCGCCGAGCGCGCCGGCGTCAGCATCGGCTCGCTCTACCAGTACTTCCCCAACAAGGCGGCGATCCTGTTCCAGCTCCAGAGCGACGAGTGGCGGGACACGAGCGCCCTCCTCGCCGGCATCCTGACGGATCCCACTTGCGCGCCCGGCGAGCGCCTGCGCGCCGCCGTCCACGCCTTCGTGCGCTCGGAATGCGCGGAGGCCGCGATGCGCCGGGCCCTCGACGCGGCCGCCCCGGCCTATCGCGACGCGCCCGAGGCCGCGGAGCCGCAGCTGGCCGGCTCGCAGGCGTTCCGCGACTTCCTGCGCGCGGCACTTCCCGCGGCGCCCGAGACGGACCTGGCGGTCGCGGGCGAGATCATCGCGATGACGCTCGGCGAGGTCGGCGAGCGCATCTCGGAGATGGTCCGGACCGAGGCGGCCATGGCGACCTTCGCGGACGCCCTGGCCGACATGCTCTGCGCCTATCTGGACCGCCTGGGCAGCCGAGACCGGGCCGGCACGCCGTCCTGAAGACGAGCCCCGGACCCGGCGAACCGGACATGGCCCTATCCCGGTCGGCTCAGCCGGACTCGCCGGTGAACGCCTCGAAGGCGCGGGCGGTGTAGACCAGGGCGGCGCCGGCGTTCAGTGCCACCGCCACGCCCAGCGCCTCCACGACCTCCTCCTTGCTCGCGCCGGCCTTGCGGGCGGCGTCGGAATGCACCGCGATACAGCCGTCGCACCGGGTCGTGACCGCGACCGCGAGGGCGATCAACTCGCGGGTCTTCGCGTCCAGCTTGCGCTCGGTCGGGGCCGCCGCGGCGAGCTGGTCGTGGGCCTTGAGGAGGTCCGGGCTCACCGCACCGATGCGCCCGAGCGTGCTGACGAGCTCGGCGCCGTACTGATTCCAGTCCTTCATCATGCGTCCCGTCTCCCTGTTCGTTGACCCGCCCGGCGATGCGCCAGTACGGTGCCAACCTACCGGTTGGTAGGCCGCAGGGTCAAGACGAGGCGGGTTTCCTCACCGTTCGTTAACCCACATGTCGCCTGAATCCGCGCCCAGACTCCGTTCCGCATCGTGAGGATCGTCAGCATGCCGAAGCACCCGACGGGACCGAGGACCGCGCGCGCGCTCGGGCTGCTCGCCGGCATCGCGGTCCTGCCCCTGGCGAGCCTGCCGGCGCGGGCCGATTTCGGCAGCTGCCTCGCCGGCATCCAGTCGCAGGCGGCGGCGGCGGGCGTCTCGGCGCAGACCTTCCGGGCCGCCACGAGCGGCATCGGCTACGACGACAAGGTGATCGAGCTGTCCCAGGCGCAGCCCGAGTTCAAGACGCCGATCTGGGACTACATGGCGGCGCTCGTCGACGACGAGCGGGTCGAGGACGGGCGCGCGGCCATGCGCCAGAACGCGGCGGCGCTCGCCCAGGCCGAGTCGCGCTACGGGGTCGACCGCTACACGATCGCGGCGGTCTGGGGCGTCGAGTCGAATTTCGGCAAGAACCTCGGCAAGATGCCGCTGGTGCAGTCGCTGGCGACGCTCGCCTGCTCGAACAACCGCCGTCGGGACTTCTTCCGCGGCGAGCTGATCGCCACCCTGCGGATCATCGAGCGCGGCGACATCGCGCCGGAGCGGCTGACCGGCTCCTGGGCGGGCGCCTTCGGCCAGACCCAGTTCATGCCGACGACCTATCAGCGACTCGCCGTGGACGGCGACGGCGACGGCCGGCGCGACGTGGTCGACTCCGTGGCCGACGCCGTCGCCTCCACCGCCAACTTCCTACGCGTCGCCAAGTGGCAGAACGGTCAGGTGTGGGGCTACGAGGTGAAGCTGCCCCGCGGCTTCAACGTCGGCGCCGCCGGGCGCAAGAACAAGAAGCCGGTCGCCCACTGGGCGTCGCTCGGCGTCACCCGCGCGGACGGGCGCCCGCTCTCGGGCGAGGGCCCGGCCGGGATCCTGGCGCCCGCCGGCATCGACGGACCGGCCTTCCTGGTGACCCGGAACTTCGACGCGATCTACTCGTACAACGCCGCCGAATCCTACGGCCTCGCCATCGCGGTCCTGTCCGACCGGCTGCGCGGCCGGCCCGGCGTCCAGGCCGCCTGGCCGACCGACGACCCGCCCCTGTCGCGGGCCGAGCGCCGCGACCTCCAGACCCGGCTGGCCGCCCGCGGCTACGACGTCGGCGAGCCGGACGGCAAGGTCGGCCAGAAGACGCGCGACGCCATCAAGGACGTCGAGCGCCGGCTCGGCATGACGCCCACGGGCCGCGCCGGCGGCAAGGTTCTGGAGGCCCTGCGCGGCGGATGAGCCGGCGGCTGATCACGTCGGGGTCCCCGTTCGAGCGGGATTACGGCTACTCCCGGGCGGTGGTCGACGGCGACACCGTCTACCTCTCCGGGACGACCGGCTACGACTACGCCACGATGACGATGCCCGACGGCGCCGCCGCGCAGGCCGAGGCCTGCTGGCGCACGATCCGTTCGGTCCTCGCCGAGGCCGGAGCCGGCCTCGCCGGCGTCCTGCGCGCCACCTACTACGTCACCGACCGGGACGATGCCGAGGCCGCGCTGGCCGTCTGCGGGCGGGTGCTGGCAGACGTCCGGCCCGCCGCCACGATCGTGGTCGTGGCGGGCCTCCTGCGCCCCGAGATGCGCGTCGAGATCGAGGTGACCGCGCGGATCGGCTAGACGCCTGTCCCGCTCCCGATCGCGCCGTCTCCGCGCCGTTCCGCCGGGCCGCGGCGCCACTCCGATCCGCCGATGACGTCATCCCCATCGTGCCCGAGCTCTGCGTGCAAGGGAGCGATTCGATCCCGGTCATTCGGCCTTGTCGGGCGTCCCCTCGCACCGCGGGCACGATCTCAGGTTCTGCTCGCCGACTGACGGCCCGCTCCTGCCGCCGGCGCAGCCCGCGTCGCGAGTGACCGCTTCCTCGCCCGCCCTGCGCGCCTGAACTGCGTGTCTTTCAGATCTCGATCCAGATCTGCGAGATTACGTTGACATGCGGGCTCAGATTTATCAGGCCACACCGCAGCATCGACGAGTTTGTCGATCTCGCGGAACGTATTATGATTAGACAATTTTTGAGTAAAAATCTATCACGTCGGATGATGACGCGGACTGCCTTGATAGGTCTGCTTACAGCGTTCATCGGCGTCATCGGACTGCGCATGTATTACCAAGAGATGCTGTCGGGGCGGCTGCAGTCCCTGCGCACGGTCACGGAGTTGTTCACCACCTATGCGCAAAGTCTCGAGAGCCGGGTCAGGAGCGGCGCCCTGTCCCGTGAGGCGGCCCGGGCGGAGCTGGCCGAGACCGCCATGGCCATGCGATTCGATAACGGCACCAACTACGTCGCCATCTACGCGATGGACGGCACGGTCCTGGCGGTCCCCGACCGACGTCTCGTCGGCAGCAACCAGCTGGAGACCCGGGTCAACGGCGTTCGCGCGGCCGGAACGCTGATCGAACGGCTGAAGACCTCCGACACGGCGACGCTGAGCTATCTCTACCCCCGGCCGGGGCACGAAGGCCTGTCTCCGAAGACGACGCTCGCCGTCAGGTTCGAGCCCTGGGACATCATGATCGCGGCCGGGACCTACACCGACGACATCAGGGCCGCCTTCCAGGCGCTCGCCCTCGTGGCGACCGGCCTTCTGCTCGGGGTCGGCGCGCTCGGGGTGATCGGCTCCGTCCTGATCGGGCGCGGCATCACGCGCCCGCTCGACCGCCTCGGTCGCCGGATGCAGGCGCTCGCCCGGGGCGACGGCGCGGAGCCGATACCGGGACTCGAGCGGACGGACGAGATCGGTCAGATGGCCCGGACCGTCGAAGTGTTCCGGCAGGCGCTGGTCGCCAAGGCCGAGACGGACCGGGCGGTCGCGCGCGAAGCTGAGGCCAAGGTCCGGCATGCGCAGACCCTCGACGCGCTCACCCGGGCGTTCGAGGCCCGGGCCGGGGCGCTGATGACGGGCGTCTCCGCGGCCGCCACGGAGATGCAGGCGACCGCCGAGGCGATGGCGCGGACGGCGTCGCGCACGAGTGCCCGGGCGACGCGCGTCGCCGGCGCCGCGCAGGAGACCGCCGGGAGCGTGCAGAGCGTCGCCGCGGCCACCGAGGAGATGGCGATCACCATCCAGGAGATCTCCGGACGGATGGCGCAATCCTCGGCCAAGACCGCGCGGGCGGCGACCGAGGCGCGGCGCACGGACGCCCTCGTGGGCGATCTCGCCGACGGGGCCGAGCGGATCGGAGCCGTCGCCAGCATGATCGCGGGCATCGCCCGTCAGACCAACCTCCTCGCCCTCAACGCCACGATCGAGGCGGCGCGGGCCGGCGAGGCGGGCCGGGGCTTCGCCATCGTGGCGGGGGAGGTCAAGGCGCTGGCCGAGCAGACCGCGGCCGCGACCGAGGAGATCGCTGCGCGGATCGGCGCGGTCCAGGCCTCGACCCGGCAGGCCGTGGAGACGATCCACGGGATCGGCCGCAGTGTGGGCGAGGTCAGCACGCTCGCCGCGTCCGTCGCGGCCGCGATCGAGCAGCAGGGCGCGACCACCGAGGAGATCGTGCGCAGCGTCGCGCGCGCGGCGGCCGGCACGGAGGCCGTCACCGGCAACATCGCCGAGGTCTCGCAGGGCGCCGAGGCGACGGGCGAGGCGGCCGAGCAGGTCCTCGGCGCCGCGATCGACCTGTCGCGCAGGTCCGATCAGCTCTCCGCCGAGATCCACCGGCTTCTTGACGGGATCCGGGCTGCCTGAGGAGCGCTATCGGCCGACTGGGCGGACCTGTCGGCCACGAAAAAACCGGCCCGGCTGAGCCGGACCGGTCTGAAACGGGGCGATCGCTCCGGCCTGCGGAGCGAATCGGACAGCTTACTCGGCGGCAGCCGGCGCCTGGGCCGGGGTGTCCTTGGCCTTGTAACGGTCGGTGCGCTCGACGATGCGGGCCGACTTACCGCGCCGGTCGCGCAGGTAGTAAAGCTTGGCGCGGCGCACCTTGCCGCGGCGGGCCACCTTGATCGAGTCGATCATCGGCGAATGGACCGGGAAGACGCGCTCCACGCCCTCACCGTAGGAGATCTTGCGGACCGTGAAGCTCTCGTTGAGGCCGCCGCCCGAGCGGGCGATGCAGACGCCCTCGTAGGCCTGGACGCGGGTGCGCTCGCCTTCCTTCACGCGGACGTTGACGATGAGCGTATCGCCCGGCTCGAAATCCGGGATGGTCTTGGCGAGGCGCGCGACTTCCTCGCGCTCCAGCTGCTCGATGATGTTCATGGCATAGCTCCGGCCGTCGCGCCGTTCCGCCCCTCATGGGCGATCGGCGCCAGGATTTCGGCGATCCTGTTGTGAGTTGGGCGGCTCTCTACAGGATCGGCGCCGGCTTGTCGATTGGGTTGCCGCCGCGATCGGTCCGCGGTGCTGCCGATGGTCGGTCGATACCGGATCGGGGTCCGCCGCTCGCCGCCTGTCCGGGAGAGCGCCGGGTCCGCGTCTTGCGCCTGCTCCTACATCGGACGCCGCGCGCGGCGCCCCTTTCCGGGAGGCGCCCCGGCCTCGCGTCAGCGGCGCTCCCCGGATGCGGATCGTACTTCGGGCAGCACGCAGGCAGAGAGGAAGGCGGCGAGATCGTCCGTGATGTGGTCGATATGCGGCTCGCGCACCGCCTCCTGCTCGAAGGCCTCGCGGTAGGGATCGGTGACCTTCGGCACCACCAGCACGGTCGCCATGCCGAGGTCGTGCGGCACCGCGAGGTTGCGGGCGATGTCCTCGAACAGGGCGGCGCGGGTCGGTTCGACGGCGTGCTTCTCCAGGAACCGCTCGTAGGTCGTGCGCTCCGGCTTCGGCACGAAGTCGGCGGCGGCGATGTCGAACACGTCCTCGAAATGGTCGAGGATGCCGAGCTTGGCGGCAACGTTCTCGGCGTGCCGGCGCGACCCGTTGGTCAGGATCAGCTTGCGCCCGGGCAGCCGCTCGATCGCGTCGCCGAGGCTCTTGTCGAGCTTGATCGACGAATGGTCGATGTCGTGCGCGAAATCGAGGAAGTCGTGGGGATCGACCCGCGACTCGACCATCAGCGCCGACAGCGTCGTTCCGTAGCGGTGGTAGAAGTACTTCTGCAGGGCTCGGGCCGAGATCCCGTCGAGCCCGTAGAGCTGCATCACGTACAGGGTGATGCGCTCGTCGACCTTCGGCCAGACCGCCGCGTCGCTCGGGTAGAGCGTGTTGTCGAGGTCGAACACCCAGGTGTCGACATCGGCGAAGCCGCGCGCCGCGGGCGTGGTGAACTGGGCCTTGTCGGGGTGGTGCACCGGAACCCCTCAGGTTGCTGTTGCCCCGGAATCTGGACTGGAACGGTCAAGCTCGCAAGTTCGGTGCTTGCCGGTACCTTGCCCGGGCCTTGCTGGGCCGGCCCCTCCGGGGCGGGCGGGGTACGACAATGCGCCGGGCGCGCGGAGGTTGCGCCCGCGCGCCGCGCCGGGATCCGGCACGGTGCGCGGGCGGTCCGGATCTCAGCCGCGACGGATCAGGGTGCCGGCGCCGTAATCGGTGAACAGCTCGAGCAGTACGGCGTGGTTGACCTTGCCGTCGAGGATGACGACCGCCTCGACGCCGCGCTCGATCGCGTACATGCAGGTCTCGATCTTCGGGATCATCCCGCCCGTGATGGTGCCGTCGGCGATCAGGCGCCGGCAATCCTCCACGGTGAGTTCCGGGATCAGCTTCTTGTCCTTGTCGAGGACGCCCGGCACGTCGGTGAGCAGCAGCAGGCGCTTGGCCCGGAGCGCCCCGGCGATCGCCCCCGCGAAGGTGTCGGCGTTCACGTTGTAGGTCTGCCCGTCCGCCCCGTAGGCGACCGGCGCCAGGACCGGGATCAGCTCGGCCTTGAGCACCGCGTCGAGGACGCCGCGCTCGACGTGGTCCGGCTCGCCGACGAGGCCCAGATCGACGGTTTGCTCCACGCGGCTCTCGGGATCGACGACGGTCTTCATCGCCCGCTTGGCCCGGACCATGTTGCCGTCCTTGCCGCACAGGCCGACCGCCCGGCCGCCCTCGGCCGAGATCCAGCCGACGATCTGCTTATTGATCAGGCCCGCCAGGACCATCTCGACCACCTCGACGGTGGCCTCGTCGGTGACGCGCAGGCCGCCGCGGAACTCGGACTGGATGCCGAGCCGGTCGAGCATCTTGCCGATCTGCGGCCCGCCGCCGTGCACGACGATCGGCTTCAGGCCGGACTGCTCCAGCAGGACGATGTCCTCGGCGAAGTCCTCGGCCGCGGCCCGGTCGCCCATGGCGTGGCCGCCGTACTTGATGACGACGATCTCCTGGTCGTAGCGCTGCATGTGGGGCAGCGCCTGGGCCAGGACCTCGGCACGCACGTGCACGTTGGGCAATTCGGTCATCGCGGTCCTTCACCGATCCTTGGGTCGGGTCCTCGGGGGCGGATCCGGGCCTCCCCGTCGGGCGGGGGCGCTTCTACAGGAAGCCGCCCGCGCTGCGAAGCCGCCCCCCGCGCGCCGTCGCGGAGGCGCGCAGCGCGGATCGGCGGCCGATGCGGGGCGCTCCGGGACCCGCTGTCAAACTACAGTCATCCTTCGCGGGTGTTGCATTCCCGTGACAGACTGGAGCAGATCCAGGCTGGCCCGGGTTGCATCCTCACGCGGCCCGGATCATGTTGCATCGCAGCAAGCCGAGGGCGAGCTGCCGGGAGGGCCCGATGCGGATTGCGATGATTGGGGCCGGATATGTCGGCCTGGTCTCCGGCGCCTGCCTGGCCGATTTCGGCCACACGGTCGTGTGCATCGACCGGGATCCCGACAAGATCGCCAGCCTGAACGCCGGCCGCATGCCGATCTACGAGCCGGGCCTCGACGTCCTGGTCGCCGAGAACGTCCGCCAGGGCCGGCTCGCCTTCCGCGCGACCATGCGGGACGCCGTGGCCGAGGCGGACGCGGTCTTCATCGCGGTGGGCACGCCCTCCCGCCGCGGCGACGGCTTCGCCGACCTGAGCTACGTGTTCGATGCCGCCCGGGAGATCGCCGGGTCCCTGTCCGGCTTCACCGTGGTTGTGACCAAGTCGACCGTGCCGGTGGGCACGGGCGACGAGGTCGAGCGCATCATCCGCGAGACCAACCCCGAGGCGCGGTTCGCGGTCGCCTCGAATCCCGAGTTCCTCCGCGAGGGCGCGGCCATCGCCGACTTCAAGCGCCCCGACCGCATCGTCGTCGGCGCCGAGGAGGCCCGGGCCGAGGCTGTGATGCGCGAGGTCTACCGGCCGCTCTACCTCAACCAGGCGCCGATCATGGTCACCTCG
>NZ_JBKFAL010000026.1:0-72746 GCF_053345625.1 Methylobacterium sp. D53M | reverse complement strand
GCTGACGGATACGCCCGCGCCAGTCTGAACTGCAGTTCTGAAGTGTTCGCCGAGGCGGCGCTCGTGAGGCGTCGGCGACCGAGGTCGCCAAGACAACGAGGGTGAGTGGTGGCCGGCATGGTTGCCCGATCGGCACTTCTGCGCCGGACATCGGGTCCGATGAAGGTCGACAGCGGACCTTAGTGCGTCTCGATGGAGCCGGTCCGCTGGGCCTACGAGAACGGCATCACTCCGGACGTTCCGCGGTTTGGCATGCCGACCGACAACGCGCTGGTCGAGGCATTCAACGACGGCCTGCGCCTGAACGCAACTGGGGCCTTGTCCCTCGCCGAGACGAGGAGCAGGATCGAGACGTGAAGGCGGCGAGTACAACCAGTGCCGTCCTCACACGGCCCTGGGGAGTGGCTGACGCCCCAGGTCTTCGCCTTGGCGTTGCTCCAACTGGCCGCCGAGTGGGACCCGGAGCTCACCTCCCGGCCCGACCGAGATCAGGGGATCCTCGATCGCGGCCGGGTGAGAACGGCTCCGACTTGGCTCAAGCCAGCGTCGGAACCGGGCCGGTGAGGCCCGTAGCCGGCTTGTCGGCGTCGAAGTGATTGGCCAGCGCCACCACGAAAGCGAAGTTGGCGATGGCGGCGAAGGGGAGAAGGGCGAGGGCAGTGAGGAGGGGCATCGGCGGCGTCCTTTTGTGCGGTGCGTGAGAAACGATATCGCACTGCACGCGACTTCTTGGTATGCCACATGCCTCACGCCAGATATGCGGCGCATGCATGAAGGTGTCGGGAATAAGATCGACCCTTGCAACGATCGGGCTGCAGATCCCTGGCCCGCAGGCGAGCGGAGTGCGGGTCGTCGACGTGCGCGACGCCGCCGCCTGTTCGAGATGCCGAGTTCTCATCCTCTGCATCGAACCCCAACGCGCGGCAGTCGAGCCGCCGCACAATCGCAGCTGAGACATTCGGGCATTTCAACCGCGGTCTCCGAGAGCCGAATGTACCGGATGGCCGACGAATGGCCGTGTTGCGGCCGCAACGCCTCGGACCCGTCGCGCCGTTCGGCGGATTGACTCTGGAGAGACGGGCGCGGGCCGATCCAGGCCGGCACGCGGACCGCTCGCCGCAAGCCGAATGGGAGACCGTGTGGACGGATCCGGGGAAGTGGAAAAGCGCGACCTCAAAGCCCCTGGTGATCGCGCTCGTCGTCGTGGAACGCGTCTCCGCGGGGTCCATCGCGGGCAACTGGATCTGGCAGGCCGGCAGCCGGCCGCATACTGCCCCGCAGCAGAGCGACGGATCGGCGACGGCTCTCCCGACGTGAGCGGGTGATCCGGGCCGCAGGTCCGGCGGACACTGTCGTCTTGGTCGAGGCGGACGCTTGGGCGGGTGGAGCGCCAGTATCGAGACAGCGCTTAAAGAAAAGCTCCAGCGATACGGGCAATCGAGACGGTCCGTGACACCCGGCCTTCAGCCGAGGGCAAGTATTCGGTCAGTGCCGACGGAGATCGGCTCAGCCAAGACCTGGAGATCGGTTGATGCTCAAGTCCCTCGCCGCCGCGACGCTGCTCGCCGTCGGCTTCGCCGCGCCGGCCTCGGCGCTGCCCGTCGCGGGTTCTCCGCTCCCCGCCGCGCAGGACGGGCTGATCCAGCACGTCTACGGCGGCTGCGGGCCCTATGGCCATCGCGGCCCTTATGGCGGGTGCCGCGCCGGCGGCCAGTGGGGCGGCTATGTCGGTCGGGCCTGCCCGCGCGGCTTCCACCTGGGTCGCGGCGGGCGGCGCTGCTGGCCGAACCGGTACTGGTAGCGACGCGCCCGCCGCTCTCGGCGAGCGGCTGGGCGCCGTGGCGCACCGTGGCGGAACGCAGGAACACCCTGGGAGCGTGCGCTCCCAGGGTGTTGCCGACCTCGCGGCCAGTTTGATCGGGCTGGGGATGCGAAGGCCAACCGGAAGGCTGCTCTTCGGCGGCCGGAGGGCGATGAGGCGGACCTGCCCCCCTCGCCCGCCGCCGCGTCTCCCGGCGTGGAGGCCGGGAGCGGCGCGACCCGATCTCAGTAGGATCCGAACTTGTAGTTCAGGCCGGCGCGGACGACGGCGAACTCGGTCTTGGCAGCGGCGCCGTTGAGGTAGGCGGTGCCGTTCGGGGGCAGGAGGTTGCCGTAGAACACGCCGCCGGCCGAGTTCTTCTGGCGGTCGAGGCTGACGTAGAGGCCTTCGACCTTCAGCGTGACGGCCGAGGAGCGGAAGAAGTTCAGGAACGAGTCGGTGGGCAGGGCGTACTCGACGCCGCCGCCGGCGGCCCAGCCGGTGCGGAAGCTGTCGCGGAAGCGGTTGCCGGAGAAGTTCTGGTCGTCCTGGCCGGAGCCGTAGGCGAAGCCGCCGGTGCCGTACACGAGGGTGCGGTCGAAGGCGTAGCCGAGGCGGCCGCGCACGGTGCCGAAGTAGTCGAGGCCGTTGCCGCTGGTGGCGACGAAGGCCGGCGGGTTGGAGAAGGCGACGCCGGGGAAGCCGAGGAAGCTGTAGTTCTGGGTGGCGTTGGCGCGGCGGGCGAAGTCGACGTACTGGGCGTCGGCCTCGAAGCCGATCACGACGCCGGAGCCCGGGGTGAACTGGTAGTTGTAGCCGATCTGGGCGCCGCCCGAGAAGCCGTCGTTGTTGTTGCGGTTGTTGACGCTGACGACGCCGGCGGTGCCGGGGGAGTTGATCAGCGAGCCGCCGGGCAGGGCGTAGCTGGTGGTGTTGCGGCTGTTGGCGTCGAAGCCGTAGCCGGCGTTCACACCGATGTAGAAGCCGGTCCAGGTGAACACCGGCACCGGCGTGAACACCGGCGGCGGCGCGGCGCGGCGCGGAAGGTCGGCGGCGGACGCCGCGGCGGTCAGCGCAGTGAAGGCGGTCAGGGAGGCGAGGAGCTTGGTCATCAGGGCGATCCGGGTTTCGATCTGGTGATAAGACTACCAAGCTCTGAGCAGAATAGCTGTAGTTTTACGGACACACAGGCTCGCCGCGTCGGAAAAAACATAGTAAATGGCGGATTAACTCCGGATAGATCTGTTAAATACTGATGAAGTTCTGGCGGTGTGCTCGGGGCATGCGCCCGGGGCGCGTGCATCGGTCCGCGGCGCGGCCGCGCGGCCAGGGGACGACGCGCCGACATTCCTGCGGGCGGCGCTGCCGGACGCCCGCGCGGGGAGGGTTTGTCGTCGCTGCGGGTGCGCTGCGGACGATCCTGGCGCCGCCCGCGCCGGATCCGTCGGGCGGTAACATGGGATCGAGAGCCGGCTCGCCGGCGGGTGGCGCCGAGGTGGCGGACGGCGCGCGGGGACCTGTCCGGCGGTCCCCGCGTCCGGGGCCGCGCTAACCCGTCCGGTCGCGCCGGGTGATGTGCTTGACCAGCTCGGCCAGCTTCTCCTCGGCCTTCTTCAGCGCCACGCGCGAACTGTGTCCGGGCGGCGTTCCGTCGGCAGCCTCGCGAAGCTTCGCGATGGTGTCCTGGGTATGCTCTACCTCGGTATCGAGCGCGGCACGCTCACCGGATCTATCGATGGCCATATCGATCCTCCAGGTGTTCTGCCCCTGGCGGCCGCCAGGGCGCCACGCCCTGAGGTAAGGCGGCATCCCGACCGTGGCGAGCTTCGCGGGCCTCGCCGGAGGCCGTTTCCGGCACGGATCCGGGCTCGGCGACCCCGTCGCCGCCTGTGCGCCACGGCACGCCGCAGCGTGATCCCGGCGCCCGCGGACGGCGTTCTACCGTCACACACACCGGAGACCGCCGCCATGCTGATCCTCAATCCCCTCACCGGCCAGACGGTCGACGTGCGCGTGCCCCGCCCGCAACCCGGGAAGGCGTGAGGGACGGCGTGAGTCCGCTCCCGCGCGGGCTCTCGCCGATGCGCCCCGGGGCCCGAGCGCGCCCTCCCCGGTCGCGCCGGCGGCCTCGGTCTCACCCGCCCGCAGGTTCGGCACGCCGGGTGCTGCGAGCGCTCACAGGGAACGCGGGGGCCGGCGCGCCAAGCGCTCGGCCTCCGCCTGCCACGCGTCGCGCTCGGCCTGAAGCGCCTCGATGCGGGCGTGGAGATGGCCGGCGTCGATGGCGGTCTCCATCAGCATGTCCTGCGCGGTGGCGAGCTGCTGGCGCAGCTCGGCGTTCTCGGTCGCGAGCGCGAGGAGCAGGGCCGCCACGTCATCGCTCATCCGGGCCCCTGCGCCGCCATCGAGCCGGCGCGTTTAGCCCCGGCACGACCGGGCCACAACCGCCCCGCGGGCACCCCGGACCGATCGCCGCCCCGGGCCGCGCGCGTCAGGCGGCCTCGTCGGACAGGAGGCGCCCGACGTAGTGGCGCCCGACCGACTCGATGACGGGCGCGAACAGGCTGGCCATCCAGGGCACCAGCGCCTCGACCTCCAGCGCGTCATCCGCCACCTGGATGGCGACGCGCGCCGATTGCCCGTAGCCGCTGCCCGAGAAGGAGCGGCGATTACCCAGCCAGTCCTCGGCCTCGACGCGGATCTTCTCCGCCTCCAGGCGACGGAAAGCCCAGTCCATGTGCAGGTCGATGCGCCGGCGAACCTCGGCTGTCCCGAGGTCGTGCGGGACGGTGATCGTCAGGCGCTTCGGCATCGGCATCTCCTCGCGAGCGGGCCCCGTGAGGTGCGGCCGGAAGGTTAACGCCCGGTGATCGGCGCCACCCGATCGATGCGCCGGGCGAACCGCCGGCGGTCAGTACCGGACCGTGCGGACGCCGCCGGCCCCGCCGCTCACGACGCTCCGGATGACCTCCTTGGTCGACGGGCTGATCCCACCGTCACCGCGCAGCCGGCGCCCGTCCGCCCGGTCGAGGCGCGCGACGTCATCGGAGCACCGGTCCAGGGCGCGGCGGACCTTGGACGACAGCGGCCCGCCGCGTTCCGCTGGGGCGCCGGCCATCTCGAACCGCAGGCAGGACGCCAGATAGCCTTTCAGGTCGTCGAAGGCGGCGGCCTGGGCCCCCGACGTCAGGACGATGAAGATCAGGGCGGATCGGGCGAGCATCACGCGCTCCAGGGAAAGCGGTCCGCGCGGACAACGCGCGAGCGGGGCGTTGGTCCCGGAGGCCGCGCCCTCGCGGCCGCCGCACTCAGCCGCTGCGGCGGGGCGCCTGGGCCGCGTCGCGCCGCTGGTCCTGGGTTCCCCGACACTGCACGTATTCCGGCGTTCCCGGCTCGGCGCCGTAGCCCCGGCAGATCGCGTCGTGCTTCGCGGCGACGTCGGCCTCGCTCATGAAGAGCTCGCCGCGGCCGGGCCGGTTCGCCGCGTTGCAGGCCGTCAGGGCCGTGGCCGCGATGGCCAGAACGATGATGTGCTTCATGGGACTCCTCGCCGCCGATCAGCACCACAGCGGCAGGACGCTGTCGATGACGCTGTCGACGACGCTGCCGCGGCGTCCACAAGCCGGCGGTCGACATGGTTATCCAAGGATGGCCGGACCTTCGGCGCCGCGCCGCGGTCCCGGCCGTCCACCGCACGGGGCGGGGCCGGCCCGGCATGCAAGCCTGACGCCGCCGTGACCGGCGGTCCCTGCGGGGCCGGCATGTCGAGTCGCCGGTGCAGCGGCGGCGCAACGCCGGCTAAGCATCTGCCTCTGCATCCTCCCAAGGCAGACCCACCTTCGGCCCCGCCGGCAGCGCCGCGCGGGGCCTTTTCGTGCGCCGATCCGGAGGGTTGGCGCGCCGCTCCCGGGCGAGACCCTGCGCGCCGGGCGCGGCCGGGCACGACGATCGGCGGCGCACGACGACGACGGGTGTCGGAAACCGGGTCCGCGCTCCCGCGTTCGGGCACGGAGGCCCGTGCGTGAGGCACAGTCGGGCCGAGATGCCAAGGAGCACATGATGCGTCATGCCCTCTTCGCCATCTTCGCGCTGGTCGCGGCGTCGCCCGGTTCGGCGCAGACCAGCACCGGTCCCGCACCGATCCGGCAACCCGGACCAGCCCAGCCGGTGACGCCGGGCACCCCGGCCGGAACCGTCGTCGTTCCCGGCGGCAGCCAGAACAGCGGTCCGGGCAGCACCGCCGTCGTCGCGCCCACCGGGACAGGGGCGACGACCATCACGACGGATTCGGCCGCCGGCGGGAATGCCGGCCAGCCGGAGCGCGGCGTACCCCAGGTCGGCAAGGGGAGCGGGGATGGCAGCGGCGGCAGCTGATCGCCGGACCCCGTCCTGAGGATCCGTCCCGCCCCGTGCCGGATCGGGGCGGGACAGGTGGACCGTCCCACCGCCGGCATCCCGACGCGGCGGCGCGCGGGCATGGGACCATCGCACCGTTGACCCGCGGCCCGGGACCGCCCGTCGCCGGGGAGGGACGATCCTGCGCGGCGTTCAATGCAGATGCCGAGCAAGTCTGTTGCGGGCCATCGGATTTTGATCGCTGTGTCTAACTCAGGTTATGCTGTCAATCTTAGATAATGATCGGTTGCCAAATAATTGGTATCAACGTACCGGTAAAATTTATTTCCGATTCATCGATGCGGTGTTCGCGCTCTCACGTTATAAAGATACTGTAGATTTAAAGCGACGCCGCCGCGCGTCCGTCGGAGATCGATTTGGCGGATCCGGAATTCGAGGGTGGAAAGTTCGGGCCGAACGACAAGAGATCGATGCTCCGGCAGATCGCGCACGCCCTCGGTGTGCCCGAAGACGCTTTCCTCGACGAATCCGAGGCGCTCGCCGCGATCGACATGACGGGGGATTTGCTGCGCGTCTGGCACGCGCTCACCCTGTCGGACCGCCGCTTGCTGCTGCAGATGGCGCGCGGGATGATCTCCCGCGGCTAGAACGGCCACGGCTCCTCCTGCGGCCCCGGCGCCGTCCGCTCGCCCGGCGCCACGAGGTCCACGATCTCGTCGAGCGGCTGCGTCACCCGGATCGTCCGCCCCGCCGCGGTGATGAACGTCTCGTTGCGCATCAGGTCCGTGTCGCTCAGCGCCTGGACGCTCGTCACGCGCAGCAGGTGCCGGCAGCCGTCGCCGTCCTGCACCTGGAGGAAGTTCCCGACCCGCCGAACCGCCGACATGGCGCTCTCCCGCCCCGCTGGTGATCTGTGGCCTAGGCGCCCTGCAGGCTCTCGGCGAAGTCGTCGGGGATCTCGCCCCACTGGCCGAGGATCGTGACGCCCTCCAGCTCGCCGGTCTCGTCGTCGGCCACCACCTTCAGCGCCGCCGCGCCCGGCATCCGCCTGGCCATGTTCTCGGCCTTCTTCACCGCCCCGCTCTCGGTCTGCGCAGGCTCCTGCCGGGCCGGCCGCAGCCGCTTCCGGTGCAGCTCGAAGGGCTGCACCACGAACGCCGTCCTCATCGCCATCGTCGTCCTGCACCCCGGTTCGTCACAGGTTCTCCTCAGACCGCACGGGCCGCCCAAGGGCGCGCCACGACAGGGCTTTTCGAGCCGTATCCACACGCGTCCACGGGGCCGGAAGAAAAGTCTCGCCCGCAGATTGTGCCCGGCCCGCCCGTATGATCTGTTCCGCTTTCGTTCTAGCATGGCGAGGCCGCGGGTGCACCTATCCCGGATCGACGCGCGGCGGATCTCGGGCGCCGATTCCGTCAGCGGGCCGGCGCCGCACCGGCCTCCCCGCGCCTGCCCCACTGGCGTTGGGCAAGGCGGCCCGATCATGCCACCGGGTCATACCAAGGTATGGCGCCGGCCCGCATCCGTATAAATGTAAGCCTCCGACGCGATCGCTACACTTTCCGTCATTCAGCAGCACAGACGGAGAGTTGTCATGACGGAACGTGCCAAGGGAACTGCTCTGATCACCGGCGCTTCGGGCGGGATCGGTGCGATCTATGCCGAACAGCTCGCCGCGCGCGGCCACGATCTCATCCTGACCGCCCGGAACGCGGATCGCCTGGAGGCGGTCGCCGAGACGGTGCGCGGGGCCTCGGGCCGCACCGTCGAGGCGCTCGCGGCGGACGTCAACGACCGTGCCGGTCTCCGGCGCGTCGAGGACCGGCTGCGGAGCGACCCGGCGATCACCCTCCTGGTCAACAACGCCGGCTTCGGCTCCGCGGCCCCGCTGCTCCAGGCGGATCCGGACGAGATGGAGCGCATGATCGGCGTGAACGTCACGGCCGTGACGCGCCTCGCCTACGCGGCGGCGCCGGCCTTCGTCGCGCGGGGGCACGGGGCGATCATCAACGTCGCCTCGACCGTCGCCCTCAATCCCGAACTGCTCAACGGCGTCTACGGGGCGAGCAAGGCCTACGTTCTCGCCTTCACGCAGGCGCTGCAGCACGAACTCGCCCCCAGGGGCGTCCGGATCCAGGCGGTCCTGCCCGGCGCGACGGCCACCGAGTTCTGGACCGTGGCCGGCGTCGGCGGCCACCGGAACCTCCCGGCCAGCATCGTCATGACGCCGTCCGACCTGGTCGCGGCCGCGCTCGCGGGGTTCGATGCCGGCGAGGTCGTCACGATCCCACCCCTGGAGAACGGTGCGGCCTGGTCGGCGCTGGACGCCGCGCGCCTCGAACTCGCTGCCCAGCTCGGCGCGGCGACGCCGGCGAGCCGGTACCGGACCGCGCGCGCCGACGCCGCCTGAGGCCCTCGCGGGGCGTCCCGGCCGGGGCGCCCCTGCCCGCTCCCTGCCCGCTTCCCGCGGCCGCCCGGTCAGGACCGGGCGAGCGGCAGGCACACCGAGAAGCGGGCGCCCGGCGCCCCGTCGCGGGGCCTCGCGTCGATCGAGCCGCCATGGGCCGCCACGATGGTCCGGCAGATCCGGAGACCGAGGCCGAGCCCCTCGGCCCGCGTCGTGAAGAAGCCGTCGAACAGCCGGTCGACGGTGCCGGGATCGAGGCCCGGCCCGTTATCGACGACGTCGACCGTGATCGACCCGTCCCGGCAGACGGTCTCGACCGCGATCTCGGGCCCGGGGGTCCGCGCCTGCCGATGGATCTGGATGGCGTTCATCAGCAGGTTGACGAAGACCTGCTGCAGCTGGATCCGGTCCGCGACGACCTGCGCGGCCGCGTCCGCCGGGGCGACGGTGAGCCTGATCTCGGTGCGGTTCAGGTCGTGCGCCACGAACCGCGCGGCCTCGGCCAGGACCTCCGCCACGGCGACGGGCGCGCGGACGCTGTCCCGCTTGGCGGCCATGCGGCGGGTGCGATCGATGATGTCCCCGGCCCGCGTGACCTGATCGACGATGCGCTGGCATTGACGCCGGAGCAGATCGCGGTCGAGATCCGCGCGATCGAGCAGGCGCAGCATCGCCCCGGCGGTCATGCCGATCGACGACAGGGGCTGCCCGAGCTCGTGCGCGATCGACGCCGACAGCTCGCCCAGCATCGAGATCCGGGAGACGTGGGCCAGCTCGTCGCGCAGCACCTCCAGCGACATCTGCCGCGCGACGTGCTCGGTGATGTCCACGAAGGAGGCGAGCCACAGGCCGGAGGTGGCGCCGTCCGCCCGCGGGACCACGCAGAACAGCGTCTCGAAGCGCGATCCGTCGAGCCGGACGCTGTGCGCCTGCTGCTGGAACGAGGTCGCGCCCGCCGCGAAGGCCCGGGCGGAATTGACCTGGGCGGTGCAGAGCGGGTCGAAGAAGCGCTGCGTGCGCTGCCCGATCATGTCCGCGCGGCCGCCCGCGCCGAACATCCGCACCGCCGCCTCGTTGACGTCGAGGATGACCATCCCGTGCCGCAGGCGGTCGGCCACGTCCGGATGGGCGTCGAGGTGGGCGGCGATGTCGGTGATTCCGGCCGCCCGCAGCGCGTCGAGGGTGGCGACCCGCTCGCGGGCATCGACGACGACGAAGCCGATCGTCGAGACCTTCATGCAGACGAGGTACCACGCGTCGTTCCAGTCGGCCTCGCTGGCCACGACGATCCGGTCGGCCGTCGGCGTCAGACCGTTGCTCATGTCGGCGGTTCCCGGGGCCGGCCCCGATGCAGGCCCGCCGCGCCCCCGCTATACGGCATCCGAAAATCCCGCTTCCAGTCGGGACGCGGGACTTTCGGGGGCCGACCCGGGGGGCGTCGCCCTGGGTTATCGCCCGGGGTCATCGATCGGCGTCAGGTCCCCGAGAGGGTCTCCTTGGCCAGGGGCAGGCTGCGCAGGCGTCGGCCGGTCAGCGCCGCGACCGCGTTGACCACCGCCGGCGGCACGCCGGGCAGGCCGGGCTCGCCGATGCCGCCCATCGGCGCCCCGCTCTCGACGATCGCCACGTGCACCCGCGGCATCCGCTCCCGGTCGAGGATCGGGTAGGCGTCGAAGTTCCGGGCCTGCCGCTCCCCGTTCTCGTAGACGACCTGCTCCAGCAGCGTCGACGAGAGGCCGAGCGCCGCCGCGCTCTCGACCTGGCGCTTCACGATCGCCGGGTTGACCACGCGGCCCGGATCGATGGCGATCCAGAGATCGTGCACCCGGGCCTCGCCGTTCTCGAGCGACACCTCGGCGATCGTCGCCGTCTCCGAGCCGAACGGCGAGGCCATCGACACGCCCCGCGCCCGCCGCGTGCCGTCCTGTGCCCGGAACGGCCCGCGCGTCCAGCCGCCCGCGAGGTCGGCCACCGCCTGTAGCAGGGTGCGGTGGCGGGCGCTGTCCCTCAGGAGCGTCATCCGGAGGGCGAACGGGTCCTGGCCGCCGGCCTGCGCGATCTCGTCGAGGAAGCTCTCGTAGAAGTAATCGTTCATCGAGTGCCCGACCGAGCGCCAGAACGCGATCGTCACCGGGTGCGGCACCTTCACGTAGGTGAGCCGCCGGTTCGGGATCGCGTAGGGCTTCCGGTCGAGGCCCTCCACCACCGAGGAATCCACCGGCCCCTTGAACAGCGCGCCGAACCAGCGCCCGATCGGGCCCTCCCCCACCGCGGTGGTCTCCAGCGCCACCGGCATCCCGTCCGGACCGAGCGCCGCCCTGAACCGGGCGAAGCTCAGGGGGCGGACGGCGTCCATGCCGAACTCCTCCTCCCGTGACCACAGCACCCGCACCGGCTTGCCCGTCGCCTTGGCCAGTAGGATCGCCTGCGGGAACGGGCTCGCCGGCCCGTAGTGGAAGTGGCGCCCGAAGAAGCCGCCGAGCATCGGCGAGTGGATCCGGACCTGATCCGGCTGCAGCCCGGCCGTCTTGGCGGCGACCTGCTGGAACAGCTCCGGCATCTGGTTCGGCACCCAGAGGTCGAGGCTGCCGTCGGGGGCGAAGCGCGCTACTGCCGAGGGCGGCTCGAGCTGCGCGTGGGCGAGGTAGGGGGCGTCGTACGCCGCCTCCACCACCTTGGCCGCGCCCGCGAAGGCGGCCTTCGGGTCGCCGGCCTGCTCGGCCGGGACGCCGGGGCCGGCCGCATCCCGGAGGGCGGCCAGCATCGCCGCCGAGGAGAAGCCCGCCGAGACGGTGGCGACGCCGTCGGGCGCCGGCCGGGTCCAGGTCACCTGCAGGGCCTCGACGGCCCTGCGGGCCCGCCACCACGTGTCGGCCACCACCGCCACCGCGCCCGGCAGGCGCTCGACCGCCTGGACGCCCGGCATCGCCCGGACCTCCGCGGCGTTGGCGATCGCCTCCGGCTCGGTGCCGAGATGCGGCGCGTGCCGGATCGCGGCGTGGACCATGCCGTCGAGCCGGATATCGATGCTGTAGACGGCCCGGCCGGTGGACTTGTCGCGCATGTCGAGGCGCGCCACCGGCTTGCCGATCCAGCGGAAATCTTTGGGATCCTTCAGGGCGACGTCGTCCCGCGGCTGCAGCGCCAGCGCCGCGGCGGCCAGCGCGCCGTAGCCGAGGCTCCGGCCGGAGGCGGCGTGGATCACACGCCCGTTCTCGGTGGTCAGGCTGGCCTGCGGCACGGCGAGCTCGGCGGCCGCCGCCCGCAGGAGCATCTCGCGGGCGGTGGCGCCGAGGCGGCGCATGGCCTCGAAGCTGGAGCGTGTCGAGAACGATCCGCCGGTCATCCGCAGGCCGTTGACGACCGCGTAGTCGGGGCCGGGCGGGGCGCATTCCACCGCGAAGCGCGCCGGGTCGAGGTCGAGCTCCTCGCCGATCGTCTGGGCGAGGCCGGTGTTGATGCCCTGGCCGCCCTCCACGAAGGGGCTGAGCAGGCGCACGGTGTCGTCGGGGCGGATCTCCAGGAAGGCCGTCACGCGGGTCCCGGGTTTCGGCGCGACGGCCGCCGGGCCTTCGGCGCGGGTCTGGGCGGCGGCCGGCGCGAGCCGGAGGCCGATTCCGAGGAACAGCGCGCCCGAGGCGGCCCCCAGGAAGCCGCGGCGGGAGAGGTTGCGCACCGGTTCGCGACGGCCGGAGCGGCGGAGGGGCGTGAGGTCGGTCATCGTGCGCCTCCTCAGGCCGCGGCCTGCCGCACGGCGGCGGCGATGGCGTTGTAGGTTCCGCACCGGCACAGGTTGGTCATGGCGCCGGCGATGTCGGCCTCGGTCGGCTTCGGGGTCTGCTTGAGCAGGCTCGTGGCGGCCATAACCTGCCCGGACTGGCAGTAGCCGCACTGGGGCACCTCGATGCCGACCCAGGCGGCCACGACCCGGGCACCGACCGGGTCCTGCTCGATCGCCTCGATCGTCGTGATGGCTTGGTCGCCGACGCTCTCCAGGGGGATCTGGCAGGAGCGGGTCGCCGCGCCGTCGAGCAGCACCGTGCAGGCGCCGCACTGCCCGATGCCGCAGCCGTACTTCGTGCCGGTCAGCCCGAGGCTGTCGCGCAGGACGAACAGCAGCGGCGTGTCCGGTTCCGCGTCCACCGTGTAGCGACGCGCATTGATCGTGAGCTGGACCATCGTTCGACCTCGTGGGATGGGGACGCCGCGACGTGTCTCGGCGTGCGAACCGGCCGGGCGACGTCTCTTCGGGGACGGCCGAAGGCGCGGTCCGGATCGTGTGCCGTGTCGCGAGAGGTACCGCCGCCCCCGGCCGCGCGGAATCATACGAAGGTTAGGGGTCGTCACCCGAAACGGTGCCCTTCCGCGGCCTGTCCCCGGGATCAGGGCCGGCCGAGGATAGTCCATCGCCCGGGGTCTCGGCCCTGAAAGCTTCGCGGGGGGCTCGGGCGGCCGGTCACGCGCCCGGGCCGCGGCCGCGGCGAACCCGCGTGTTCAGGGATCCGAGCCTTCGAAGCGGAGGGCGCGGGATTGCGGCAGGCGGGCCTGCAGAGGCGCCGACCGGAACGGGCGATCGCCCGTCAGCGATGGACGGAACTGCGGTGATGGGCCGATCCGGCTCGGTCAGACCGAGATTTCGGTCGGATCATCCGAGACTCGATGCGCACGAAACCTGCGCGCCGGGCGGTCGGGACCGGTCTATCATACCGACGCATGATATCCGTCCGGTCGTGAGGCCTCTACGTTTTCCGCAGATCTCGGGATCGCGGAGGAAATACCATGGACGACCACTACGATGCCCTCGTGATCGGCAGCGGCGAGGGCGGCAAGTTCCTGGCGTGGCACCTCGCCAAGGCCGGCGAGAGGGTCGCGGTGATCGAGCGCCGCTGGATCGGGGGCTCCTGCCCCAACACCAACTGCCTGCCGAGCAAGAACGAGATCTGGAGCGCCGAGATCGCCCACCGCGCCCGGCAGGCCGACCGGTACGGCGTCGAGACCGGCCCGGTCGCGGTGGATATGGGCCGGGTGGTCGCGCGCAAGCGGGCGATGGTTCGCGACCTCATCGACATGCACCTCGACCGCTACCGCGAGAGCGGCGCGGAGCTCGTCATGGGAACGGCCCGCTTCACGGGCCCCAGAGCGCTCACGGTCGCGCTGAACGCGGGCGGCTCGCGCGCGCTGACGGCCGAGCAGATCGTCCTGAATCTCGGCACCCGCGCGACCATCCCGGACGTCCCGGGCCTGCGCGAGGCCGGGCCGCTCACCCATATCGAGGCGCTCGAACTCGACGCCGTGCCCGCCCACCTCGTCGTCCTCGGCGGCGGCTACGTGGGCCTCGAACTGGCCCAGGCCTACCGCCGGTTCGGCAGCGCGGTGACGGTGATCGAGCACGGGCCCCGGATCGCGGGCCGCGAGGATCCGGACGTGGCGTCCGCCCTCGCGCAGCTCCTCGAGGCCGAGGGGTTGGCGATCCGCACCGGCACGGAGGTGGTGCGCGTGCGCGGCCGCTCGGGCGAGGCCGTGGAGATCACGGTGCGCGGCGGCGCCGGTGAGGCGGTCGTCGCCGCGAGCCACATCCTCGTCGCGGCGGGGCGCGCGCCGAACACAGACGGCATCGGTCTCGACCGCGCGGGCGTGGCGCTCACCGAGCGGGGCGTCATCGAGGTCGACGACCACCTCCGGACGAGCGCGCCGGGCGTCTGGGCCATCGGCGAGTGCGCGGGCAGCCCGGCCTTCACCCACGCCTCCGCGGACGATTTCCGCGTGATCCGCGACACACTGGCGGGGATCCCGCGCTCGACCGCGGGCCGGCTGATGCCGTCCTGCCTGTTCACCGACCCGCCGCTGGCGCGGGTCGGGTCGACCGAGACGGAGGCGCGGGCGGACGGTCACGCCGTCCGGGTGGCGCGGCTGCCGATGGCGGCCGTGCTGCGCACGCGGACGACCGGGCAGACCGACGGCTTCATGAAGGCCGTCATCGGCCCGGACGACCGCATCCTCGGATTCACGATGCTCGGCGCGGAGGCCGGCGAGGTCATGGCCGCGGTCCAAGTCGCCATGCTCGCCGGCCTGCCCTACACGGCGTTGCGCGACGCGATCCTCGCCCATCCGACCACCGCGGAGGGGCTGAACAGCCTGTTCGCGGCCGTCCCCGCCCGCTGAGGCTCAGCCGGCGGCGCCGGCTGCGGCGGGCTCGGCCGCGGCGCCGCCCGCCTCGGCCGCCGGCAGCTCGACCGCGAAGGTCGCGCCCGGCCCGTCGTTGTTCCCGCCGGTCAGCGTGCCGCCATGGGACTCGACGATGGTCCGGCAGATCGCGAGGCCGATGCCCATCCCGTCGCGCTTCGTGGTGAAGAACGGGCTGAACAGCCTGGGCAGCTGCTCCGGATCGATGCCGGTGCCGCTGTCGACGACCGCGATCCGCAGCCGGCCCGGCGCGGGGGCGGTCAGCGCGATCCGCAGCGCGCGGCGGGGCTCGGGCAGGTCGCGCACGGCGTGCAGGCCGTTCGTCACGAGGTTGACCACGACCTGCTGCAGCTCGACGCGGTCGGCCAGGACGCGCGCCTCGGTCGCGGCGATCACCGTCCGCACCGTCGCCCCGGCCGCCAGGATCTCCCGGTCGAGGAGGGTCGCGACCTCCGCCAGGAGGGAGCCCAGGTCGAGGATCTCGGGCTGGCTGCGGTCGCGGCGGAGCTGCTCGCGCGTCCGCTGCACGATCCGGCTCGCCCGCATGCCGTCGCGGACGGCGCGCTCGGCCGCCCGCGCGGCCGCCTCGAGATCCGGCGTCTCGCGCCGCAGCCAGCGCAGGCAGGCCTCGGCGCTCATCACCATGGCGCCGATCGGCTGGTTGACCTCGTGGGCGATGGAGGCGGAGATCGCCCCGACGGTCGAGATCCGGCCCGCGCGGGCGAGCTCGGCCTGGGCCGCGAGCAGGGCCTCCTTGGCGCGCTCCCGCTCGGTCACGTCGATCATCGCGCAGGCGACCCGGTCGAGGGCCGCCTCGTCGTCCGGCAGCGCCACGACGAGGATCGCGGTCACCTCCCGCCCGTCGGCGCGGATCAGGCGGCCCTGGGCCTCGAAGCGGCCGCCCGCCCGGTCGATCCGCTGCAGGAGCGGCAGGACGAGGTCGTTGCCCGGCGGGAGGAAGCGGCTCATCGAGCCGAGCACCGCCTCGCGGGAGCCGCAGCCGAGGAGCCGCACCGTCGCGTCGTTGACGTCGACCAGCGCGATCCGCCGGGCGCATTCGGCGACGAGCGCGGCGACGAGCGCGGCGTCGGCCTGCCCGCGGAGGTCGGGCCCGAGGGCGCCGGCGGCCCGCGCCTCGGCGAGGTGGGCCTGCGCCTCGGAGAGATCGACCTCACACAGCGCGACGTGACTCTGCTCGAACAGCGCGCGGTAGCGGCGCTCGCTCCGGGCGAGCGCGTCCAGCGCCCGCCGCCGGGCGCTCGTGTCGAAGGCGATGAGGCTGATCCCGCCGGTCAGCGCGAGGTAGAAGCCGACCGCGGTCAGGCCGCTCTGCGCGGCCAGCGCCTGGGCGATCATCGGCGAGAAGGCGCCGCCGATGATGCCGCCGACGTTGAACGCCACGGAGGTCCCCGTGTAGCGCACCTGCGGCGGGAACAGGCTCGGCAGCCACGCGCCGAGCGGCCCGTTGACGAAGCCCATCACCCACAGGGCGAAGGCCAGGAAGGCGAAGATCGTCGCGAGGGAGCCGCTGCCGAGCATCGGCGCCAGCAGGATCCCCGACACGATGGTCCCGGCGCAGCCGACGATCAGCACCCTGGCCGGGTCGAGCCGGTCCGACAGCCAGCTCGCGACGACGATGGCGGCGGCCATGAACAGGATCGCGCCGAGCTCGACCGTGAGGAACGAGGCCCGGGAGTAGCCGAGCGTCGTCGTGCCGTAGCCGAGCGCGAAGGCGGTGGCGGTCCAGAACAGGGAGAAGCACGCGACGACCCCGAACATCCCGGCGACGACCTGCCCGGCATGGTCGCGCATCAGGGCGACGAGGGGGACGCGCGGGGGCTGCGCGTCCTTCACGGCGGCGGCGAACTCCTCGGTCTCGCCGAGATTGGTGCGGACCCAGAGCCCGAGCCAGACCAGGGGCACGCTGAGCAGGAACGGCACCCGCCAGCCCCAGTCCGCGAACTGCTCCGTGCTGAGGGTCAGGGTCAGGACGAGGAACAGGCCGTTGGCCACGAAGAAGCCGAGGGGCGCCCCGAGCGGCGCGAACATCGCGTAGCGGGCGCGCCAGCCCGGCGGGGCGTTCTCCAGCGCCAGCAGCGCGGCCCCGCTCCACTCGCCGCCGAGCGCCAGGCCCTGCCCGAACCGGAGGAGGCAGAGCAGGACGGGCGCGAGCCAGCCGGCCAGCGCGAAGGTGGGCAGCAGCCCGATGGCCGAGGTCGTGAGCCCCATCAGCAGGAGCGAGGCGACCAGCGTCGCCTTGCGCCCGCTCCGGTCGCCGAAATGCCCGAAGACCGCGCCGCCGATCGGCCGGGCCACGAAGGCGAGGCCGAAGCTCGCGTAGGCGCTGATCAGCTCCGCCGATTGCAGCGCCGCCGGGAAGAACAGCGGCCCGAAGATCAGGCTCGCCGCCGTGGCGTAGATGTAGAAGTCGTAGAACTCGACCGTCGTGCCGATCAGGCTCGCGAGGAGGACCCGCGCCGTCGTCTGCCTGGGACGCGCGTCGCCCACCGCACTCATCTCCGCGCCTCGCTGCACAGCCTGTCGGACGGGCGCGGCCGGAGGAGGCGGGCGGCCGCGAATCCTGGGCCGGGAGGCGCTGAGCTCGCCGGAGGTTGAGCCAGTCCCGGGGACAGTGCAACCGCTCATAGCCACAAGCTTGGCCGCGAGTCGATAGGTGCGTCGCGGGCGGTCCAGCGAGCGGTCCAGCGAGCGGCCATTCGGGGCGACCCTTGCCGGCGGTCCGTGCCGGCGGTCCGCGCCGTCCACAGACGGTCGGCTTGATCGGGCGCGGATACAACCTGTAAGCACTGCCCGTGCGGGCAGCCTGTCAGAGGCGCGCGGGGACTCGTCGATCACGATGTCAGGCAACGTCCGGGGTGGCGCGGCGAAGCCCGGCGCCGACACGGCCTCACCGCTGGTGGTCATCGTCGAGGATGACGAGGGCGTCCGCGAAGGTCTGCAGGACCTCCTGCACTCCGTCGGGCTCGACACCCTCGCCTACGGCGCGACGCGCGACCTCCTCGCGGCGACGCTGCCGGACCGCCCGGGCTGCCTGATCCTCGATGTGCGGCTGCCCGGATCCAGCGGCCTCGACCTGCAGGCGAAGCTCGCCGCGATGGGCAACCGCATGCCGATCATCTTCATGACCGGCCACGGCGACATCCCCATGACCGTCCAGGCCATGAAGGCGGGCGCGCTCGATTTCCTGACCAAGCCGTTCCGCGATCAGGACATGCTCGACGCCATCGCGGTCGCGATCGAGCGAGACAGGACCCGGCGGGCGTCGAGCGCGGGGGTCGCCGAGCTCGAGGCGCTGGCCGCGACCCTGACGGCGCGGGAGGCCGAGGTGATGGCACAGGTCGTCAAGGGGCTGCTCAACAAGCAGATCGCCCACGCCCTCGGAATCAGCGAGATCACGGTCAAGATCCACCGGGGCAACGTCATGCGGAAGATGGCGGCCGGCTCCGTGGCCGATCTCGTGCGCAAGACCGAGCTGCTCAAGGCCCGGGCCGCCGTCTGAGCCGACCCATCGCCCCGTCGCTTCCGCAGACCCGGCCCGGGCCGATCGGCGCGGAACGATGCCGGACATCGCCGCGTTGGCACCCGCACTGGACAGATTCGTCGCGGCGATCGGATCGGGGATCGGCGAAGAAGTCCTGCCTCAACTCGTGAAATCCATGTCTACCGGGTCGCGTCGTGGCGCCCCGGGTCCTGCGTTGCTGTGGCAGGACTCGGTTCATCGGGATGTGAGTCCGTCGCGCGCATCAAACCATCGTATAATTTCGTCGGAGCCGCCGCCGGCCCACAGAGGTGGGATCGATGCGCCTTCGAGAGGCTCCGGAGGGAGATTCGTGCCGGTCGGGAAGAAAGCGGTCGCGGTCGTGGACGACGACGAGGCGGTTCTGGACGCGACGTCCAGCTTCCTCGAGGCGTTGGGCTACGACGCGCGGGCCTTCAACTCGGGCGAGGCCTTCCTGGCCGCGATGGCCGGCAGCGACGTGTCGTGCCTGCTGACGGACGTGAACATGCCGGGGATCAGCGGCATCGAGTTGCAGGACCGCGTCCGGGAGCAGCGCCCTGCCCTGCCGGTCATCATGATGACCGCGCTGACCGACGACGCACTCCGGCGCCGGGCGCTCGCCGGCGGCGCCCGCGATCTCCTGCGCAAGCCGCTCGTGGCCGACGAGCTGATCCGCTGCCTGGAAGAGACGATCGGGGCCTGACGCCAGGGCCTGACTCCAGTGCCTGACTCCAGGGCCTTTCCATCCGTGACGGGATCGCCGGCCGGCTCCGGACCGGCATCGCGCGCGTGCGCCGCTGGCACGCCGATCCGAGGCCGGTCCGGTTAGGACATCAAACCTCCGTATGATTCCGGCGCGGGCGGCCACGGTCCAAGGTCGCGCCATGGAAGCGGCGCGCCGTCGGCGGGCCGGACGAGGAGGCGGGGATGGGACTGACGATGGCGAGCCCGGGTGCGGCGCCCGACGAGGCCCTGCTGCGCGCGGAGACCGCCCGCAGCGCCATGGCCCGACTGCTCGCCGTGGCCGGACACGACCTGAAGCAACCCCTGCAGGTGGCCCTCATGGCCATCGATCGCGCGGTCTCGGACGGCGTCGGTCCCCGGGCCGCGGCCCGGCTCGGCCTCGCCAGCGACGCGCTGGTGCGGCTCGGCCGCGAGCTCGACGATCTGGCCCGCTCCTCCCAGGCCGGCAGCGTGGCGCCCCGGCTCGGTCCCGTCGCGGTCGCCCCGCTCCTGGAGGCGGTGGCGGCCGAGTGGGGGCCCTACGCCGACGCCGTCGGGGTGCGTGTCCGGGTCTGCGCCACGGCGCTGACGGTCACGAGCGAGGTCGCCATGCTGACGACCATCCTGCGCAACCTCGTCGGGAACGCCGTGAAGTATGCGGGCCCGGGCGGCCGCGTCGTCGTCGGATGCCGCCGCCGGCAGGGGCGCGTGGCGATCGAAGTGCACGACGGCGGTCCCGGCATCGCGCCCGAACGGCTGGCGGGCATCTTCGACGCCTTCGACCGTGCCGGACGCCGGGACGGGGCCGGTCTCGGGCTCGGCCTTCATATCGTCCGGCAGACCGCCGCGGCGCTCGATCACCCGGTCGCCGTGCGATCCCGGCGCGACCGGGGCTCCGTCTTCGGCGTGACCGCGCCCCGCCACCGTCCGGCATCCGCGTAGACGCCCCGGGACGATCCCGACGGCACCGCCGCCGCGGAGCAGGTCCGCCGTCCCGGTACCGCAGGCCGCGAAACGCCCGGACCGCACGCGCAGGCCGCCGAAATCCGCGGTGTCCACGGCCACGCAGGCGTGCCGCCGCCGCACGGCTTGCTCGCCAGGGTTGCTTGTGGAACCGTGTCGGCCTGAGACCCCGAAGAGGCGACGGATGCTCCGCACCGTGCTTTCGCAGACGGAGCGCGACCTGACATGACGGCTGGTGATCCGCCCAACAAGATGGCCGAAGTTGCCGGCCTTGCGGCCGCGATCGCCGACCACATCCTCGCGCAGCACGATGCCGGGACCACGATCCCGCCGGACCAGTTCCGGATGCTGGTGAGCGCCGCCCGGATGCTCCTGGATAACGGCGTGGCTTGGCCGCCGTCGGTGACCTACCTCGTCATGGAAGTCGCCCGACGGGTCGAGGAGGCCGAGCCGCCGCCCAAGGGCGACGAGGTCGTGACGCACTTGGAGCAGGCGCTCGACGCGGCGAAACCCACCTGAGACACCTGAGACCGACCGTCACGCGGCGGGCGCGCCGACTTCCCGCGGGATCGGCGCCCTATATGGGCCCTATGCCCACACTCGGTCTCAAGCTCCCGCTCCGGATCTGCGTCCTCGAGAACGCCGCCTGCGTCGAGGATGCCGGCGGCCGGCGCACCGGCTACGTCTACTGGGACGAGGGCCGTTCGGGAGGTGGTGACAGGCCCTTCACCCGCGCCGAGGCCATCGAGCAGGTCCGGATCATCGCGGGCGCCTGGGCCGGAGCCCTGGTCCACAGCGGCACCCTCGACACCGGCCCGGCGCCCGAGCCGGGTGCCGCCGCCGCCGAGCCGTCTCCGGAAGGCTGACCGCGCCCGGCCGAGCGGGATCCGCTACAGGCCGGTGCCGCTCACGTACGAGACCGGCGCGCCCGGACCCGAACTCGTCGCGGAGGCCGCGACGGTGGCGGCGATCCAGTCGCCGTCGCTGGTCCCGGACATCCGGCACTCCCGCGCCATGGCCCGCACTCGGCGGCGCCAGAGCCAGAGGCGGAGGGTGTGGATGAGGTCGTACATGGTCGGCCCCGCGCTGTCGCTCCCGTCCATGTGGGGCGCGCGGGGGGACCGCTCAAGCCTGCGGCGCCCGACCGGTCGAACTCGGAAGCCCCGCCTCAAGCGGAGCGGTGCTTCATCACGAAGTGGAAGCCGAGCTCGGGATTCTTGCTGAAATCGGCGTCGTAGAACGCGTTCTCGTTGCCGGAGCCTCGGCAGAAATCCTTGAACTGAAACATGGTCATCGGGACAAATTCCAGCCCGTGCTGCCGGACAAGCTCGCGCCACCACGTCTCCGGCTTGACCGTCGGATGGTAGCTCACGCCGTTGGCGACATCGTCGTATGTCGCGGCGGAGCCCACGAAAAGACCGCCGTCCGCCAAGTGGGATTTCACGTTCGCGAACAGCTGAGGAAGCAGCGATTCCTCGATATGCTCGAGGACCTCCCACATCGTGATGACGTCGAATTTCGCTTTCGTCCCTGACCTCTGATCCATCAGGGAGAAGGGCTTGGTAATGTCGCAGGTCTTCAGATAGTCCGGGATGATGGACCATTCGGCGCGCTGCGCGCGAAGGGAGTAATCGCTCCCCTCGATCCCGAAGGCCGCGTTGCCTCGGATCAGGAAATCGAAGACGAGGCCGCCCCCCGCGCAGCCGAGGTCCAGGGCCCTGACCTTTCGGCCGAAATGGCTCTCGATCGCGTGGCAGAACCGCTGATTGCGCGTATTGTCATCCTTTGTGCCGCGCGGAACCGTGTGATCGTTGCTCTCATAGGCAATCGGATGATCCGTCACGAGGCAGAAATCGTTCTTCGGCGCGAGCTGAACCACGGCGAGGCGCCGGACATCTTGCATCTGCGCCAGCTGCTGCGCGTGAGCCGTCATGATCTTGCTGTCGAGGGCGGCATAGAGCTGGCGGCCGACGTCGAGGATCTGCTGCGTGATAAATTGCTTGTCCTGGTCGTCCATCACAAATTCCCGACGAGCGATCTCGAGCTGACGCGGTGTGGCCGGCGCCGAATTTATCCGAGATCCTGTATCAAATCTTTACGCGGCGACCCGAATTCGGATCGTGACGCGTCGGCGCGCTGCCCGACCGCGCAACGCCGTCCCGGATCTGCCGCCAGCCCGATCCGGTGAGCCGGCAGGACGCGTCACGCTCCTCCCCCGGGCAGCCCCGCCCAGGCCTCGCGGACGAGCGCGAGGCGCCGCTCGGCCCGGGCCGCGTCCGCGTCCGCGACTTGGTTGAGCACGGCCTCCAGCGCCTCGGATCCGCCGAGCGCGGCGGCCGCCTCGCCCTGGCGGCGCATGGCGGAGCGGTGCGCCCGCATCGCCGGCCCGGCCTTCTGCCCGGCCTCGATCGCCTCCAGGGTGGCGATCAGGGCGGCCGCGAACGGGGCGACGTCGCGCCAGGAGGCCGCCGCGGGCGCCGGCTCGGGCGGGTGGGCACGCTCCGGCGGCGGCGCGGAGAAGTTGGTGGTGAGCGGGCGCTTCATGACGAACCTCCACGGGCGCGGTATCAGGGGGCCATCGGCCGGAGCGGAGCTGTACGAGGAGCGCATGGCCGAAAGGCGGAAGGGCACCGGGTCCGGCGAGGATAGCCTGTCGCGCCACATCCTCCCCAATGCCGGCACGATGGTCGGCGTCTGCACCACGCTGATCGGCCTCGTGAAGATCGCCGAGGGCTGGATCGGGCCGAGCCACGTCGACGAGGCCGCCGCCCTGACGGCGATCCTGTTCCTGATCAGCGCGATCGCGTCCTACCTGTCGATCCGCCTGGACGACGGCGGCGATCTCTCGGTCACCCTGGAGCGCTGCGCCGACATCTGCTTCGTCATCGGGCTGATCGGCCTGACGCTGATCTCGGTCCTGTTCGCCTACGAGACGATCTGACGGCGCGCGGCGCGGAGCCGGTCGGGCAGGGCCTCGCGGTCGGTCAGCGCCGCCGCCAGGACCGCGAACAGGCCGAGATGCAGGCCGAGCGCCGCCAGCCCAGGATCGCGCAGGGACCACAGGCCGGCCGCCCCGAGCGCCATGAGCGGCGGTCCGGCCACGTAGACGGCGCTCCGCCACCCGGCGGGCCGGCCGAGACGCCAGAAGCAGCCGGCCAGCGCCGCCAGGGCGAAGCCGCCCTTGAGCAGTGCCATGAAGCGGATCACCCGCACGAGGTCGGGATCGACGGGCGCCGCGGGGACCCGCGCGGCCGCGACGAAGGCCAGCGGAAGCGCGAGGATCGTCAGCGCGGCGAGCAGCAGGCGCGCCCGTGGGGTGCCGCGCGTCGCGGGCCCGGCCGCGGCCGGGATCGTCATCGCCTGAACCCGCATCGGCTTCCTCCTGCGCGCGCCGCGATCGGGGGCGAGTCTAGGCTCTCCGGAGGCTCCGGTCACCTCGCGGGGGAGGGCGGCCGGGCCACGCCGTCGCGGGCCGGGTCCGAGGGCGGCGCGTGCGGCTCAACAGCCGCGGAACAGCGCCACCCCGAAGGCGGTGAATTTCAGCGGCAGGTGGCAGTGGCGGTCGGGGTCGTCGAGCCGGAAGCGGATCGCGGCCTCCTCCAGGAACCCCTCCCCCGCGGCCCCGACGAAGTCCCCGATGACGAACACGACCTCGTAGAGGCCGGCGGCGAGCCGCGTCCGCACGACCTGATGGTCGAGGGTCCCGTCCGCCCCGAGGCGGCCCTCGGCGATCACCCGCCGCTTTCCTCCAGCACGCAGGACGCGCACGCGCATCCCCTCGGCCGGCCGGCCCGTGGCGGCGTCGACGGCGTGGAGCGACAGGCCGGTCACGGAGCCGATTCCTCCCAGACCATCCGCCAGGGATGGGCCGCCTCGTAGGCGGCCGCCATCGCTACCAGGGTCTCGTCGCCGCCCCAGGGCGCCACGAGCTGGAACCCGATCGGAAGCCCGGCGCCCGAGGGTCGGCAGGGGATCGAGATCCCCGGGCAGCCAGCGGCGTTGACGAAGCCCGTGAAGGTCGCCGAGCCGCGGGGGCCCACCGGCACCCCGGCGATGCGCGGCGGATGGGTGTCCTCCGCCGGCCAGGGCAGCGCCGCGGCCGCGGGGGTCATGAGCAGGTCGTGGCCGGCGAACAGGGCGGCGAGGTCCCGGCGCAGCGCCAGCGCCATCCGCTGCACCTCGAACAGGTCGGCCGCCGACAGGGCCGCCCCGGCCTCCGCCAGGGCGCGGATGTCGGGGCCGAGCGCGTCGAGTCCGCCCGGATGCGCGCGCATCAGCCACGCGATGCCCGCCTGGCCGAGGACCGGCCACGCCTCCGTGATGGCCGTCGCCGCATCGAAGCGGCCGGTCTCGACCCGGTGGCCGAGGCCGGCGAGGCGCCCGGCTGCCTCGGCGACGCTGTCGGCGATCTCGGGATCGACCGGGGCCGTGCCGAAGGCCGGGACGTGGAGGATCCGCAGCGGGCGCTCCGGCACCGCGGTGGTCCCGAACGGGCCGAAGCCGTGCGGCGCGACGGCATCCGGGTCGGCCGCCCCGAGGACACGCATGGCCGCCGCGAGGTCGTCGACGGTGCGCGCCATCGGCCCGACCACCTCGAGGTCGAGCATGATCGGCGGCAGCCCGCCGGTCCGCGGCACCCGACCAGCCGTCGGCTTCAGGCCGACGAGGCCGGTATGCGAGGCGGGGCGGCGGATCGAGCCGCCCGCGTCGGTCCCGAGCGCCAGGGGCCCGATCCCGGACGCCACCGCCGCCACGGCGCCGCCGCTGGAGCCCCCCGGCGTCAGCGCCGGATCCCACGGATTCCGGGTAACCCCGTGCACCGGGTTGCCGGTGTAGCCCTGGACGGTCAGCTCGGGGACGTTGGTCTTGCCCAGGATCACCGCCCCGGCCGCGCGCAGGCGCGCCACCGGCGTCTCGTCGCGGTCGACGGCCTGCCCGGCCCCCTCCCCCGCGTAGAGCCGGCTGCCCCAGCCGGTCGCGAACCCGGCGACGTTCAGGCTGTCCTTGACGGTCAGCGGCACGCCGTCGAGGGGCCCGAGCGGCCGTCCCGCCCGCCAGCGCGCCGCGCTCGCCGCGGCGGCGCGCTCCGCGCCCTCGGGATCGACGGCGACGAGGGCGTTGAGCGCGGGGTTCACGGCCTCGGCCCGCTCCAGGCAGGCGCGGGCGGCCGCGACCGGGCTCGCCGTCCCGGCGGCGTAGCGGCGGCCCAGGGCCGCGGCCGAGAGGGTCCAGAGCGGGCCGGCCGCGTCGATCCGGGTCATGACTCCTCCTCGCGATGCGCGATCCAGCGGGCGAGCGGCCCGGTCAGGCCGGTGGCCGGCTTCGCGGGCGGCCGGGCGAAGCGGCCGGCCCGGGGCGGGCGCGTCCCGAGCCGCACCAGGGCCTGCGCCTGGCCAAGGGCGGCCGCCAGCGGGTCGACGAGCGGCACCGGCACCGCGTCCCGCAGGACCGTGGCGAGGCCGGCGAGCGGCGCGCCGGCCAGGATCACGACGTCGGCCCCCTCCCCCACCGCCCGCTCGGCCAGGGCCAGGATCTCGGGCCGCAGCTCGTCCTGCACCTCGGTCACGGCCTGGAACGGCCGGCGCACCGCGTGGAGGCCGGCGCAGCGCGCCGAAAGCCCGGCCAGCGCCACCGCGTCCTCGTACCAGGGCAGCAGGGCGGGCGCGAAGGTGACGACCGCGAACCGCGCCCCGAGCTGGCAGGCGGTCAGCATCGCGGCCTCGGCCATGCCGACCACCGGCAGGTCGAACAGCTCCCGCGCGGCGACCAGCCCGGGATCGCCGTAGGCGGCGATCACCGCGGCGTCGTGGCCGGAATGGTGGGCGGCGAGCGTCTCCAGCACGGCCGCGCCGGCGAGCTGCGCCTCGGCCCGGCTCGCGATGTAGGGCAAGCCGGAGGTGGCGGTGAGCGCGGTGATGTGCGCGTCGGGGGCGAGTGCCGCCTCGGCGGCCCGCGCCATGCGCGCGGTCATCGCCGCCGAGGTGTTGGGGTTGAGGAGCAGGATGCGCATGCGAGGGCTCCGGGAGCTTCAGCCCGCCATCCGGCGGGACAGGCCGGCGGCGCGCTCCATCACGGCGGCGAGCACCACGGTCACGAGGATCAGCAGGCTGGAGGCCGCCGCCACCGTGACGTCGAGGCGGCCCTCCAGGTCCTGCCACATGCGGATCGGCAGCATGTCGGTGGCGGCGTCGCGCAGGAACAGCGAGACCGGGACGTTGTCGAAGCTCGCCATGAAGGCGATGAAGCCGCCGGCCAGGATCCCGGGCCGGATCAGCGGCAGGGTCACCCGGCGGAACGTGTAGAGGCGCGAGGCGCCGAGCGAGGTCGAGCTCTCGAGGAGCACCGGATCCATCTGCGACAGGGCCGCCACGGTGGTGCGGACCACGTAGGGCACGCAGACCACGGTATGGCCGAGGACGAGGGTCAGCGGCGAGACCGGGATGCCGGCGAGGCTGAACAGCATCAGCGCCGCGAGCCCGAAGGCCAGGGCCGGCAGGACAAGGGGCGACAGGAACAGGCTGTCGAGGAGGCGCGCGGAGAGCCGCCGCGACCGCGCGATGGCGAGCGCTGCCGCGGTGCCCAGCCCCACCGACAGCAGGGTCGTCCAGCCCGCCACCACGAGGCTGTTCCAGGCGGCGGCCCGGAGCTGCTCGGCTTCCGCGAGCGCCGCGTACCAGCGCAGGGAGTAGCCCGGCGGCGGGAAGCGCAGGGAGAAGCCGCTGGTGAACGACACCACCACGACGATCACGGTCGGCGCCGCCAGCAGGACGAGGCAGAGCCCGGCCAGCAGCAGCACCGCGCCGTGGAAGCTGAACCAGTCGACATCGCGCCGCAGGCTCGTCCGCATGGTGACCTCCCGGTGATCTCAGGCAGCGCGCGCGCGGCCGCCCGACAGGCGGCCCGCGACGTTGAGGAGCGCGACGCAGGCGAGGACCGCCACGAGGAAGACGATCGCGATCGCCGCCGCGAACGGCCAGTTGTTGAGCGAGGAGGCCTGCTGGTACAGGTACATGGGCATGAACAGCATCTGCCCGCCGCCGATCAGCGACTGGGTGATGAAGGCGGTGATCGCCGCCGCGAAGGTCAGCAGGCAGCCCGCCACGATGCCGGGCAGGCAGAGCGGCAGCGTCACCCGGAGGAAGGTGCGCCACGCCCCCGCCCCGAGCGCCGCCGAGGCGTCGGCGAGGTTCGGGTCGATCCGCGACAGGGCGGTGACCAGCGGCAGGACCATCAGCGGCAGCTGCACCTGCGCCAGCGCCAGGACGAGACCGCCCTCGGTGTAGAGGAGCTTCAGCGGCGTGTCGGTCAGGCCGAGGCCGAGGAGCGCGGCGTTCACGATGCCCTGGCGCCCGAGGATCACGATCCACGCGAAGGTCCGCACCACCACGCTCGTGAGCAGCGGCAGGAGCACGATCAGGGTCAGCAGGCCGCGCAGACGGCCGGGCGCCCAGGTCAGGAGCAGCGCCAGCGGCAGGCCGAGTAGGAGAGTCAGCGCCGTGACCTCGACGCCGAGCCACAGGGTCGCGCCGAGCACCCGCAGCGAGAACGGGTCGAGCAGGAACCGGGCGTACTGGTCGAGGCCGAACCGGGTCATGGCCGGATCGGCGTAGAAGCTCACGAGCAGCAGCAGCGCCAGCGGCGCCAGGAAGAAGACGAGGAAGAACGCCCCGAGCGGCAGCGCGAGGCGGATGTCGTAGGCCGCCGTCCAGGCGTGGCCCGGGCGCAGGGGCGCCGCGACCGGGCCCGCCGCGATGGCCGGGCCGGCGCTCACACCCGGATCTCGCGGTTGAAGCGCTCGATCCAGGCCGGCCGGCCGCGGTTGATCGCGGCCCAGTCCTGGAACACCGACTTGCGCTTCAGCTCGTCCGCGTCCCTCGCGAGGACCTTCGCGACCTCGCCGTCGATGGCGACCTTCCGGTTGGTCGGCACGATCAGGTAGGGGCTCTGCATCAGCTTGGCCTGCACCTCCGGCGACAGGGCGGCCTCGATCAGCTTGAAAGCCAACTCCTTCGACGGTGTGTTCTTGACGATGTGGATCGTCGTCTTGAAGGCGATGATGCCTTCCTTCGGTGCGGCGAACTCCACCGGCACGCCCCGGGCCTTCAGGATCTGGATCGCGTTGAAATTACCCGGCCCGATGTCGACCTGCTCCTGCTGGTAGAGGGCCGCCAAGGCGCCCGGGTTCGCCGCGACGGCGGCGAGGTTCGGCTTAAGCGCCTCCAGCGCCTTGAAGCCGGGCTCGACATCGGTCTCCGAGCCGCCGTGCATCCGGGCGATCTCCACGAGGAAGCCGGTGCCCAGCGTCGAGTTCAGGTTGGTGATGCCGACTCGACCCTTGAACTCGGGCTTCCACAGGTCGGCCCAGGAGGTCGGCGGCGTCTTCACCTTCTCGGGATTGTAGGTCAGGCCGACGATCTGGAAGAACGGCGCCGGGCCCATCGGCTCCTGCGCGTCGGCGATCAGGTCGCCGTAATGGGCCGACTGGGCCACCGGGTAGGGCTCGACGAGGTCCTGGGCGATGGCCGTGAGGGCCGGCCCCGGATCGTGCAGCATCACGTCGATCGGCGGGTTGGCGCGGGCCGCCTGGACCTTGGCGATCTGGTCGACCGAGAGCATCGGGTCGAGGATCACGTCGCCGCCCGAGCTATTGCGGAAGGCCGGCACCAGCACGGCCCGGTGCGCCTCCTCCCAGCTGCCCGTGAAGGTCGCGAAGACGAGCTTGCGCGCCTGCGCGTGGGACAGGCCCGGGAAGGCCTGCGCGGCCCCGAGGGTCAGGGCGCCGGCGAGGAGGCTGCGGCGGTGCAGGGGCATGGTCGGTTCTCCTGGCTCGGTATCGGGCGGCTCGGCCTCAGTGTCGGGGATCGGGAAAGACGCCGACCCGCTCGGGTGCTGTCGGGCGCAGGCGCACCCGGGTGCCGGGTGGCCGCGGACGGGCGCCCGCCGCGCGCGGCTCGGCGGTCTTCAGACGGGCGCCGCCGTCGAGGCGGATCTCGTGGACCAGGGTTGCGCCCAGCGGCAGGCCGACCTCGACCGCGCCCTCAAGGCCGTCCGCGGCCCCTGCCCCGGCCCCCGGTCCCTCCTCCGCGAAGGCGACGTGCTCGGGCCGCAGGCAGGCGGCGACCCGGGTCCCGTCCGGCAGGGACGTGGCGGCGGGGAGCAGGCCGCCCGCCTCCAGGGCCACCACGCGGGCGCCGCCCGCTTCCGTCGCGAGCCGCCCGTGCAGGACGTTGGCCGTGCCCACGAAGGTGTTGACGAACAGCGTCTCGGGGCGGTCGTAGACGTCGGTCGGGGGGGCGAACTGCTCCAGGCGCCCGGCGTTCAGCACGGCGACCCGGTCGGCCATCGACAGGGCCTCCTCCTGGTCGTGCGTGACGATCAGCGTGGTGGTGCCGGCGCTGCGCTGGATGCGCTTGATCTCGATCTGCATGTCGAGGCGCAGGTTCTTGTCGAGGGCCGCGAACGGCTCGTCGAGGAGCAGGATCGAGGGGCGCACCGCAAGCGCCCGGGCCAGCGCCACCCGCTGCTGCTGGCCGCCCGACATCTCCCGCGGGTAGCGCCCGGCGAGGTGCTCCAGGCGCACGAGCGTCAGCATCTCGGCGACCCGCGCCCTCTGCTCGGCCCGCCCGACGCCCCGGGCCGCGAGGCCGTAGGCGACGTTGTCGGCGACGCTCATGTGCGGGAACAGGGCGTAGTTCTGGAACACGATGCCGACGGTGCGCCGGTTCGGCGGCAGGTGGTCGACGGCCTGGCCGCCGATGATGACGCGCCCCTCCGTGGGCTTCAGGAAGCCCGCCACCGCGCGCAGCAGGGTGGTCTTGCCGCAGCCCGAGGGCCCGAGCAGCGCGACGAGCTCCCCGCCCCGGATGTCGAGGGTCACGGTGTCGACGGCGAGCGCCGACCCGTAGCGCTGGGTGATCCCGTCGAGGATCAGGGTGGTCCCGGCGCTCACGGGCGGCCCGCCCCGCCCGCCGCGAAGGCGCGGCCGTGCGCGGCGAGATGCGCCGTCGGGCAGCCCGCCAGCTCCAGGCCCTTCCACAGGGTGACGGCCACCGAATCGATCACCGGCACGCCGAGTTCCGCCTCCAGGGTCGGGGCGAGCGCGGCGCCCGCGAGGTTCGTGCACACGATCGCCACCGCGTCGACGCCCTCGGCCGCCACCGCGCGGACCATGCCGGCGATGGCCTCCGGGCCGGTCTCGGCGAAGGCGAAGTTCTCCGACAGGCCGAGGTGGCGCTCGGCGGCGCAATCGAAGCCGGCCGCGCTCCAGTTGGCCTGGATCCGGCGCTGCACGTCTCCGGTATAGGGCGTGACGAGGCCGATCCGCCGGAAATCCCGGGCGCGGAACAGGTCGCGGAAGGCGAGCGCGGCGGTGGAGGCCGGGCACCCGGTCCGGTCGGTGATCGCGGCGCTCAGGCGCTCGTCCGCGTCGAAGCCGAGCCACGCGCCGGAGGTCCCGTTCCACAGGATCGCGGCGACGCGGGCATCGGCGAGCAGTTCGGCCGCCGCCAGGATCGGCTCGGGGTCGAACTGGTCCAGGGCCGCCGCCGACAGGCCGATCTCCGTCACGCGGAAGCGGGCGAAGTGGGCGCTCACGCCCGCGACGCCGGCCAGCAGATGCGCCGTGGCCGGCTCGAGGACGCTGTTCGACGAGGGCGTCAGCATGCCCAGACGCTTCGTGCCGTTCGCTCGATCCATCGCATCCATCCCCGATCCGTGGAGCATCCGACAGGCCGGGACGAGCGACAAGGCATTTTCTGCATGCTGCATGCAATTTGCGCAAATGCATGATATGGCAGCGCAAGAGGCCGAAAAATGGGTCATCGATCGGGCGGCCGGACGCGCTAGGCTGGCGCGGGAGAACGGGAGGATCGATGGACGTCGTCGCACGCCGCCGGGGCCGGCCCCGCAAGGCGCCGGTCGTCCCGGCCGCGCAGGTGCCGCGGACCGGGCTGCACGAGCAGGCGGCGGGCCGGCTCAGGGACATGATCGTGCGCGGCGTGCTGCCGGCCGGCGCGTCCCTCGTGGAGACGGACCTGTCCGTCGCCCTCGGGGTCAGCCGGACACCGTTGCGGGAAGCGCTCAAGCTCCTGGCCGCGGAGGGGCTGGTCGAGCTGCACCAGAACCGCAGCGCCCGCGTCCCGGACTGGACGCCGGAGGAGATCCTCGAACTGTTCGAGGCGCTCGCCGGGATCGAGCGGCTGACCGCGGAACTCGCGGCGCCGCGGATCTCCGAAACCCTGATGGACGCGCTGCGCGGCAAGCAGGCGCAGCTCGACCGGATGCACCGGGACCAAGTGCTCGACGCCTATTTCGCCCTGAACCAAGAGATCCACCGGACCATCGTCGAGGCCGCCCGGAACCGTCCGCTGGCGGAGGCCCACGCGGCGCTCCAGGCCCGAGCCCAGTGGGCGCGCCTGCGCGCGCTCTCCAGCGGCAGCCGCTGGGAGGAATCGGCCCGCGAGCACCGGGACCTGTTCGCGGCGCTCGCCGCGCGGGACGCCGCCGCGGCCGGGACCGTCGCCCACCGCCACGTGCTGCGGACCGGCGTGGTGATCGCTGAGACGCTCCAGGCCCGGCGCGCGGACCCCGCGGCGCGGTAACGAAGCGTTAACCCTGTCGTCGCATCGGTGGGTCACCAGCCGGACGCTGGCCTTCCACGCCCATCCGATCCGCCCCTCAACACGGGTGGGCGTGGAAGCCTCGGCCGCCGTCCGTCAGGCGTCGCCGAACGCGACCCCGAGCTCGGTCTCCTGGCGCCACGTGACGCGGGCGGGCCGGCGCCGGCCGCTGCCGCCGTAGGCGAGCACGAAGGCGTCCGGCACACCGATCACGCTGACGACCTTCAGGCGGGCGCCCCCGTCCGACATGTTGCGGATCGTGCAGTCGATCACGCCGCCGCCGGCGAGTTCGATATGGCCCTCGAGCAGGGTCCGTCTGCGGGGCGCGGCGCGTCTGTCGTCCATCCTCGTTACCCTATGGTTGCGGGCCGGATCCCTCCGGATCCGCGCGCGCTCCGCCGGCCCGGGGCACGGATGATCGATCCCGCCCGCCCCGTCCCGACGCGACGCCGTCGGGCCCGATCCGGGCCGTCCGCCATCGCGCCCAGGAGACCACAGCGTTCGTGTCGATTCCGTCAAGGCGCTCCGCGAAAGCGCGGCGGCGCGCCGGTCAGGACGTCCGCACGAGCTGCAGGGCGCCCCGCGGGGGCGGCGGCGCGACGCTGCGGGTCTGGTTGCGACCGCCGTTCTTGGCCTCGTACAGGGCGCCGTCCGCCAAGCGGTAGGGATCCGGCAGCGGCGCGCTCCGGTCGGCGCCCGGCCGGACGGCCGCGAGCCCGATGCTCACCGTCACGGCGCCGGCCCCGATCCCGGCCGACGGGACGGTCAGCTTGGCCACCTCGGCGTGGACCGTGTCGGCGACGCGCAGGGCGCCGGCCTCGTCCGTCTCGGGCAGGAGCAGCGTGAACTCCTCGCCGCCGATGCGGCTGACGAGATCCTGGGGGCGGTGCACGCTCGCCGCGAGGCAGCGGGCCAAGCCCTGCAGGATCTGGTCGCCCACCGGGTGCCCGTAGCGGTCGTTGAAGCGCTTGAAATGGTCCGCGTCGACGATGAGCAGCGACAGGGGGTGGCCGTCGCGCCGGGCCGCGTCCAGGTTCCGCCGGAGGGCGTCCTCGAAGCAGCGGCGGTTCGGCAGGCCGGTCAGGGCGTCGGTGCGCGACAGCGCCGCCATCTCGGCCCGCAGCGCCTCGCGGCGGCGCAGCTCCCGCCCGAACAGGAGCGACAGCGCGATCGTGAGGCCGCACAGCGCCAGCACGATGCCGCCGATGATCGTCGCCTTCGCGGCCCACTCCGCCTCCACGTCCTTGGTGGACAGGGCGACGTTCAGGATCAGCGGCAGGGTTCCGATCCGCGTGAACGTGTAGTTCCGCTCGACGCCGTCGCGCACGGAGGTGCTGACGAAGTTGCCGCGTCCCTCGCGCAGGAACCGTTTGAAGATCGCGGTCTGCCCGATATTCGCCCCGAGATCCGCCTCCACGTAGGGGTAGCGCATCAGGCGGGTGCCGTCGGTCAGGTACAGGTTGATGGCCCCGCCCGGTCCGAGATCGATCTCGCTGAACAGATGCGTGAAGTAGGACAGCTTGACGGTGCCCAGGACCACGCCGCCGAAGCTGCCGTCGGGCCGGTCGATGCGGCGGCTGAACGGGAGCATCCGCTCTCCGTTGAGCCGCGACACGATCGGGCGCCCGACATGGAGGCCGAGCCCGGTGCTCGCCCGGTGGACCTGGAAGTACTCGCGGTCCGCGTAGTTGCCCGGGCGTGGCGGCACGGCCGCGATGTCGCCGACGGCGTCGCCCCGCTCGTCCAAGATCAGCATCACGCCCATGTCGCGGGCGGTGGCGGCGCGGTCGAACAGGATGAGCTGGCGCAGGTGCGGGTCGGCCTCGGCCAGGCCCGGCACCTTCAGGTTGTCGACCGCCGCGTGGATCGAGAGATCGTACATCTCGATGTTGCGCGCGATGTCGCGTTCGAGGACCTGCAGGAGGTTCCAGGAGGTCTGCTCCGCGCTGGTCCAGGCGTCGCGGCGCAGGTCGGCCAGCATGAGACCGGACGTCACGACCATGCCCAGCGGGGCCAGGATCCCGAGGACGATCCAGGTGCGGGCCGAGCCGAGCCACGGGGCGACGCGTCGCCAGACGTTCATCGGGCCCCCCGCGGACGGCGCTTCGTTGCCGCGCTCTGGCACGCCGAGCCTTAACCGCCGCTTTCACGGCGGCGGGCCGGTCTCACATCCCGGCGGCTCTGTCCACGATCCGAGAGACCGCGTTGATCGCGCCGCGCGGCCTTCCGGGTCCGCGCCGGCCGGCGGGACGTGCTGCGTGACGCGGGCAGTTGCCGGCCGCCGCCTCCGCGATCGTGACGGCCGCGCCGTGGCGATCGGCGGCCTCGTCTCCGCAACCCCGCTCACCCTGGTGGTGCTGCCGACGGTCGATCCCGCCGTTGCCGGCCTGCATCCGCCCGTCGACCGGTCCCGGCCGACCTCCGGGATACGGGCCCGAAGCGCGGCGGCGCGCGGCGAGCGATCCGAGAACGCGACAAAGTATCCGCAATCGGTATGTGGATACGCAATTCTGTGCTGATGCCCGGACGATGCGTGGGCGACTATGCTGGACTGACACGGAGCGGGAGTCCGGCATGTTGGACGGCGACGCCTTTGCCCACGAGATCGCGGCGCTCCTGATCGCCGACATCAAGACCTCCGGCGCGCGCACGCGCGGCGAGATCGAGGAGGCCTGCCGGATCTCCCTCGAGAGCCTGCTCGGCGGCACCGCGGTGCCGCCGCAGATCGCCGTGCTGATGCCGATCGGCCTGGAGCGGTGGCCGCGGGTGGTCGTGAAGGGGCGGCCCCTGCCGGACGTGTAGGCCGGCGCCGCCCGCCTTCATCAGCGGCCGATGACGCCGGTGCCCCCGGTCGGGCCGATGGCGTTCGGCCCGGTATTCGGAGCGGGCGTCGCGGCCTGGTTCCGTTGCATGTCCATTCGCAGCGTATTGCTCTGGGTCGTCTGCTCCTGTCGCAGAGCGCGCATCTGGCCGCTGGTCTCCATGGATTGGTTGGCGGCGTTGGGATTGTTCTGCTGCACCTGGGCCAGGGCGGGTGTCGCGGCGGCCGCGGCCAGACCGAGGCTCGCGGCGGTGAGCGTGGCGATGAGGAGGCGCATGGAAAGACTCTCGCGCTGAGGGATCCTACGGCGTTGACCCGCTCAGGGGCCGCCAAGTTCCAGCGTGGCCGCGGCCGAGCGATCGCTCCTCAGGCCCCGCTCAAGGGTTAGCCGGGCCTTTCGGGCCGCCTGCGGCCTTCACCTTCCGTTAACGCGTTGCGGCAAGTCTGGTGGCGGCGTCGGAGGTGGGACATTGAGAGGGGCGTGATGCGGGCCTTGTCGGCGGAGGATGAGCAGGCAGTCGAGCGGCTGACGCTCCAGCTGCTCCACGACGCCTATTGCGACCTTGCAGCGGTCCTGCGCGGCGCCCAGCCCCAGGCGGCCGCGGCGATCCTCGGCGTCATGGAGCAGCGCGTGACCGACGTCCTCACCCGGATCTGCCGGCAGGGTTCGGAAGGGGCGGCCTCGGTGGAGATCGCCGTCGCCGTCGGCGAGCGGATCGGCGAGATCATGGATCAGGCGCACGGGCGGGACATGGCCGGCACGCGGGCCGCCTGACGCTGCGCGGCCGCAGGGGCCGGCACACGATGGCGTGCAGAGCGCGGGCACGGCGCGCAGGGCGGTGGCCGCGACCTCCGTCGGCGCCGGTGGTCCCGGCGTCGCGCCGCAGCGTCACGGATGTTGAGCCATGTCGGCGGCCGCGGCCGCGAGGCCCCAGCGCACCAAGTCCTGCGCCTCATGCCCGGATGGCGCTTCCGCGTAGCATCGCAGTTCCGGCGCATTGCCCGAGGCCCGGAAGTGGATCGACCGCCCGCCGTCCAGACCGATCCGGACACCGTCTTGCTGGTCCACGGCCTGCGGCGAACCGACCGGCTGAAGGAAGGCGCTCCGGAATGCGGTGTCGCAGAGCCGGGCGAGAAAGGCGCCGCTGCGCTCCGACGGTGTCTCGGGCAGCCGGTCGCTCGCCATCTCCCCGGCCTTGAGCGCGGTCACGAGTTCCGCGAGGGACGTGTCGCCGCTTCGCAGAGCGGCCAGCGTGGCCAGAATCGGCAATACGGCATCGCGCGTCGGCAGCGCGGCCAGGACGCCGCCGGCGAGCGTGACATCGGACCCGAGCAGGAAACCGCCATTCGCCTCGAACCCGACGATGGCGCCCGCCCCAGCGCGCGGCGCCTGCTCCATCCCGGCGATGACGAAGGGCGAGCCCACCTTGGTGCGCACAACCGCGCGGAAGCCCCCCGACTTCTCCAGCGCCGAGCCGGCCGTGACCGGCACCACGACCGTGTCCGCGCCGAGAAAGCGGGCGGTGATCAACCCGAGCACATCGCCCCGGACGATGCCGCCGGTGCCGTCCGCGACCAGGGGACGGTCGGCATCGCCGTCGGTGGTCACGAGCGCGTCGAAGTCACCGGAGGCCATCACGTCGCGGATGAAGGCGACGTCCTCTGGACGATGCGCCTCGGTGTCGATGGGCACGAAGGTCGCCGAACGCCCGATCGGCGTGACGTGTGCACCCAGGTCCGCGAGCAGGTCGGCCAGGAGATCGCGGGCGACGGAACTCTGCTGGTAGACGGCGACGCGCAGGCCCGACAGCGTCCCGGACGGGAAGGCGTCGCCGTAGCGCTGGCGATAGCGCGCGATGGCATCGGGCTCGGGCTCGGGCTCGGCGGCCGGCAGCGCGGCACTCGCGCAGTTGTCCAGAGCGGCGAGGATGGCCGCCTCGTCGGCCTTGGTGATCTCGCCCTCCGGCCGGTAGAACTTCAGCCCGTTGCGATCCTCGGGGATGTGGCTACCCGTGACCATGACGGCGAAGGCGCCCCGTCGCATCGCCTCGAGGGCGAGAGCCGGAGTCGGCAGGGCGCCACACTCGATGGCCGCGAAACCGTTCGCCGCCGCGGCCTGCGCCACCGTCGCGGCGAGACCGGGGCTGCTGTCGCGCAGGTCCCGCCCGATCACGACCACCCGGGGGCCGTCCCCCGAGACGGCGCGGAAGAAGGCGCTGGCGTAGGCGTAGCACGGGCCGCCGACGAGGTCCGTCACGAGGCCCCGCAGGCCACTCGTCCCGAATTTCAGACTGCTCACGGCGCTTCCGTAGGCCCCGAATGTGATCCCTTCGAGAACTGATGCCGCGAATCGCGGGGCTTCACAACGCTTGATCTCAGCCTGACCCCGGCCTTGTTCCGGGCTGATCCCGGCCACGTCCGGACGGACGCGCGGGCCGGCACGCGGCCGCCGAGCGCCGTTTCCCTGGCGATTGCCCGGCCCTTATGAGACAGTTCGACGGGGCGGCCTCGTGCGGTCTCCCACGCCGGATCCGATGTCTGGCAGACGACGTTTACACTCCCTTAACCATAATCTAACCAACTGGTAGCAGTCGCGATTCTCGTTTCGCAGTCGCAGCCGTAGTCAGCATGTACGGACACAGCGTCAATTTCTCGGATGTGGTGAGTCTGACGATCGCTCTGTCGGAGCGCGTCGCCGATACGTGGCGGCAGGGACGACCCGTGCCGGGCGAGGAGGTGGAGACCATCGGGAACGTCGCCGCGTTCCTCCGCGAGCACCTGTCCGAGTGGCCGCCGCAGCTGAGTCGGGCGATCGGCGACGTGATCACGAGTTCGCCGAAGGGTCGGGAGCGCTCGCTGCTGCTGATCGAGTACATCCAGTCCGGCGCCTTCGATCAGCAGCAATCCGGCAAGCTCACGATGCCGTTCGTGATGGACCTGTACCGCATCGTCCTCGGACGGGACGCGGAGGAGGATGCGGTCCGCCACTGGTCCGCGCAGCTGAACGCCGGGAAGATCACGCGCAAGCAACTGCTCGGCACGGTCATCAGCTCCGACGAGTTCCGCGCCTCTCTGAAGACCGCCGCGTGATCCTGCGCGTGGGAGGCCGATCGGCGGCGCGAACCGGCTCACGCGTGACGGCAGCGTCCGCCCCGCCAAGCCGGCCCGTCGTGGGCGAAGGTGTCCAAATCCCGACACCTTCGCGCGCCAGACTTGCGTCGCGTATGGTGTATCAAACTCGTCGCTGCTAAGCACACCGCGTCGGCGTGGTCGCAGCCTGCAAGCTTGGTCGCAAAGTATCCGCTTCGTGCGAGCGGATAGTTGAGCGCGAGATCTGGAAACTATTGAATGCTGACGGTTACACGGACGCCGCTGCGGGTCAGCCTGTTCGGCGGCGGTACGGATTATCCTGAATATTTCGAGCGCGCGCCCGGCGCCGTGGTCGGGATGGCGATCGACAAGTATATCATCATCGCCGCCCTCGACCTGATCGGCTGCCAGGACTATAATTACAGATTAAGCTACTCGAAACTTGAGCACTGTGACAACATCGAAGAGATCGAGCATCCGGTGGTGCGTGAAGTGCTGAAGCATTTCGAGGTCGACCGCCGGCTGGATATCAGCATCATCTCCGACCTGCCGGCCGCGGGCAGCGGTCTCGGCTCGTCGTCGGCCTTCACGGTCGGATTCCTGCGCACGGTCTACGCCCTGCGCGAGCAGAAGCCCACCAAGATCGAGCTGTCGAAGAAGGCCATCGAGGTCGAGCGCGAGATCCTGCGCGAGAATGTCGGCGTCCAGGACCAGCTCCACGCGGCGTTCGGCGGGATCAACCGCTTCGATTTCAGCGGCTCAGCCATCCGGATCTCGCCGCTGCAGATGAGCTCCGCCGCGATGCAGCAGCTCAACGCGTCGATGGTGCTCGTCCATACCGGCATTGCCCGCCGCGCGACCACGACGGTCGCCGCGCAGATCGCCGTCACGCGGGCCCGGGCGATCGACAAGGAGCTGTCCGAACTCTACCGGCTCGTGGAAGAGTGCGTCTCCCTGCTGGAAGGTAGCACCACCGGCTGGCTCACGCAGCTCGGCGAGATGCTGTCGGCCTCGTGGAAGATCAAGCGCACGCTCTCGCGCGACGTCTCCAACACCGTTCTCGACGACCTGTTCGAGACCATCGTGGCGTCGGGCGCCTACGGGGCGAAGCTCTGCGGCGCGGGCGGCGGCGGCTTCTTCCTCGCGCTGATCGATCCGGAGAAGATCCCGGCCCTGACGGAGCGGGTCGCACCCCTCTCGGTCGTGCCGATCGGCATCGACGTCGACGGCTCGACGCTCATCTACCGCCAGACCCGCTGAGCGGTAGCTTCACACAGACCGGTGCGGCTGTTACGAGGCCGCCGGCTCACCTGGACGAGATGCAGGCATGCGAATTCTGATCACCGGCGGCGCGGGCTACATCGGGACGATTCTGGTGCCGATGCTGCTGGAGCGCGGCCACCACGTCACGGTGCTCGACACGTTCAAGGCCGGTACGCCGGACCTGTCCTCGGCCTGCCAGTACGACACGTTCGAGCCGATCAAGGGTGACGCGCGCGACACGCGCATCCTGGACGAGCTGATCCCGAAGCACGACGTGCTCATCCCCCTCGCGGCCCTGGTCGGCGCGCCCCTGTGCAAGGAGGACGCGATCGGCGCCACAACGCTCAACCGCGACGCCGTGATCGCCCTGGTCGAGCGCGCGGGCGGGGAGCAGAGGATCGTCTACCCGACGACCAACTCGGGCTACGGCGTCGGCGAGGCCGGCAAGTTCTGCACCGAGGAATCGCCCCTGCGGCCGATCTCGCTCTACGGCACCACCAAGGTGGAGGCCGAGAAGGCCGTGCTCGACAGCGGCCGCGGCGTCAGCCTGCGGCTCGCGACGGTGTTCGGCATGGCGCCGCGCATGCGGCTCGACCTCCTCGTCAACGATTTCACGCACCGGGCCGTGAGCGACCGGGCGCTCCTGGTCTTCGAGGGCCACTTCAAGCGCAACTACATCCACATCCGCGACGTCGCCAAAGGCTTCGTCCACGCGATGGACAATTACGACCGGATGCGCGGCGAGGCGTACAATCTCGGCCTGTCGAGCGCGAACCTGTCGAAGCTGGAACTCTGCGCGCGCATTAAGGCGCACGTTCCGAATTTCGTCTACGTCGAGGCCCCGATCGGCGAGGATCCCGACAAGCGCGACTACATCGTGTCCAACGAGAAGCTGGAGGCGACCGGCTGGTTCCCCGATTTCGACCTCGACCGGGGCATCAAGGAGCTGATCAAGGGCTTCCGGATGATCCGCAATTCGCGGTTCGCCAACGTCTGATCCGGACGTCCAGGGCCCAGCAGCGATCGCCCCGCCGGGCGGCCCGACAGGCCGGCCGGCGCGGGAACGGACCGAGGTGACCATGAGCGCGATCGTCGATTTTCTCACGCAGACCCGCGACACCTTCCAGGCCGCCCTCGACGATCGCGGCTTCCACGCGACCCTCGCCGAGATCGCCGATCTCGTCACCGCGTCCCTGCGCGACGGTGGCAAGCTCCTGACGATCGGCAACGGCGGCAGCGCCGGCGACGCGCAGCACATCGCGGGCGAGTTCGTCTCGCGGCTCAACTACGACCGCCCGCCGGCCGCGGCCGTGGCGCTGACCACCGACACCTCGGTGATCACCGCGATCGGCAACGATTACGGCTACGAGCACGTGTTCGAGCGGCAGGTTCTGGCCCTCGGGCGGCCGGGCGATGTCCTGCTCGCCCTCTCCACGTCGGGGCGGTCGCCGAGCGTGCTGAAGGCGATGGACGCGGCCCGCGGCCTGGGTCTGCGGGTCGTCGCCTTCACGGGCGCCACGGGCGGGGCGATGCCCGAGCGGGCGGATGTCTGCCTGCACGCGCCGTCGGACGCCACGCCGCTGATCCAGCAGGTCCACATCACCGCCGCGCACATCGTGTGCGGCCTCGTCGAGGAGAACCTGTTCCCGCGCGGGACGGCCTCTTGAGGACCGTCCGGTGAGCGGTGCGGCGGGCGAGGGCACCGTCCGGCAGGCCATGATCCTGTGCGGGGGCTTCGGCACCCGGCTCGGCGCGCTGACGGCGGAAACCCCGAAGCCGCTCCTGCCGGTCGCCGAGGAGCCGTTCCTGGACGTGCTGCTGTTCGAGCTCGGCCGCCACGGCTTCACGGACGTGGTGCTGCTGGCCTCCTTCGTCAGCGAGAAGATCCGCGCCTACGCGACCGACAACCCGGTCGCCCGCCGCTTCGGCATGACGGTGCGGGTCTCGATCGAGCCCGAGCAGGCTGGGACCGGCGGCGCCGTCGTGCACGCCCTCGCGGAGGCGGACGAGACCTTCCTGCTCATGAACGGCGATTCGTGGTTCGACTTCAACCTGCTGTCACTCGCCGAGATGGCCGCACGCCATCCGGAGGCCGCGATGGTCCTGTCGCTCCGGCGGGTGCCGGACGCCGCGCGCTACGGCGTCGCGATCCTCGACGGCGCGCGGATCACGGCGTTCCTCGAGCGGCCGCCCGGGCCCGGCCCGGGTCTCGTCAATGCGGGGGTCTATCTGGTCCGCCGCGACGCGTTGGCCGGCCTGCCGGCGACCTGCTCGCTCGAGCGGGACGTCCTGCCCGCCCTCGTCGCCGAGGGGCGCGTGGCGGGCGTGGCACACGAGGGCTATTTCCTCGATATCGGCGTGCCCGAGAGCTATGCCCGGGCCCAGACCGAGATCCCGGCCCAGCGCCGGAGGCCCGCCGCCTTCCTCGATCGCGACGGCGTCCTCAATCACGACCACGGCTATGTCGGGTCCGTCGACCGGTTCGACTGGGTCGACGGCGCGCGCGAGACGGTGCGCGCTCTGAACGAGGCCGGATTTTTCGTGTTCGTCATCACGAATCAGGCCGGCGTCGCGCGCGGCTTCTATACAGAGGCGGACGTCGCGCACCTGACGGCCTGGATGCAGGAGGATCTGCGCCGGGTCGGGGCGCATTTCGACGATCTGCGCTACTGTCCCTACCATCCGGACGGGACGGTCGAGGCCTACAGAAGGGTCCACGACTGGCGTAAGCCGAGGCCCGGCATGATCCTCGACCTCCTGGACAAGTGGCCGGTCGATCGGGACCGCAGCTTCCTCATCGGCGATCAGGAGACCGACATCGCGGCCGGTCGCGCGGCCGGCCTGCCGGCCCACCGCTTCGGCGGGGGAGACCTCCTCGCCTTCGTGCGCGACGCCGGGCTCCTGACCTGACGCGCTCCTGACACGACGCCGGAACTCGGATCGACGGCGAGCCGCGACGCCCCCGGCCCAGGCACGGTCGTAATCGCTGCAACGGCGTGCGGTGGAGGCTTCGTGACGTCCGGTCGACGCGCTCAGTCGGCGGATTTGACGAGCTGCTCGGCCTGCGCGGCCTCGCGCATCGCGCGCTCCCAGTCGAGCTTGCGCTCCCGCGTCGCCGCATCCTTCCGTCCGGCCGCCTTCTGATCGCGCGGCTCGACAAGTTTAATGTCGTAGTTCGCCATCTCGAAACCATCTCCCGCTCTGCCGAAGGCAACGCGGAAAGACAGTTTCGGTTCAGCGTCGGCACAGGAATCTCAATCGAGCCCGATCAATCGGCGCCCGATAGACCGATCAGGATCATGGCCGCGTGGGCGGCGCCGATCACGGCGCCCGATCGCGCCAGTCGCAGGGCCTCGGCCCGCGAGACGCGCAGGACCTCGATATCCTCGCCGGGATCCGGGCGCGCCGGACCGGCGGCCACCGCCCGCCCGCGCACGAGATGCATGCGGTTGGCGTAGCGGGCCGGATCCGCGTTGAGGGTGACGACGAGTTCGGCATCGGCGCAGCGGTAGCCGGTTTCCTCGCGCAGTTCGCGGTCCGCGGCCGACAGGATGTCGGCGTCGGTGGCATCGATGACGCCGCCCGGCAGCTCGAGGCTCATGCCGCTGTAGGCGTGCCGGTAGTGCCGCACGAGGATGACGTGATCGTCCGCGTCGACCGCCAGCACGAGGGCGATGTCGGGCGCTTCCAGGACGTAGTAGGGCGTGACCGCGTGGCCGGACCGCGTCACGCAGTCGTCGGCGCGCAGCCCGAGCCATCGGTCCTTCAGGACCTGCCGGGATCCGCGGACCGTCCATTCGCGTGCCGACATGCGCGTCTCCAGGGCTCGGAACTGCGCGCTTCATCCGACGCCGGCGCGGCGTCGGCAAGCGTCCGCCGCGGGGACGCGCGCCGCGGACCTTCGGCCTCGAAGCCGACGGGCGCTTTTTCGGCCCGGCCGCGCGGCTCCGATTGCGTCCCCGGACCCCAGCCGGTAAGCGTCGCCCGGTCGGAAGAGCCTCATCGCAGGCCGCCATAGGGGTTACGATGACGGGAACGAAACTCGCCATGGCATGCCGCGTCTGCGACGGACGCGATGTCGAGATGTTCCTCGACCTGACCGATCAGCCGCACTGCAACCGCCTGATCCCGCCGGAGCTCGCCGACCGGCGCGAGCCGCATTTCCCCCTGCGGGCCGGCTTCTGCCACGACTGCACGCTCGTCCAGATCGATCACACGATCCCGAAGGAGAGCATGTTCAGCGACTACCCCTACGTCTCGGGCACGACGAAGACGCTGGTGGAGCATTTCCGCCAGACGGCGGCCCGGCTCGTGGAGCGGTACGGCCTCGGGCCTCAGGACCTCGTCGTCGATATCGGCAGCAACGACGGCACGTGGCTGCGGCAGTACGAGCCCTTCGGCCTGCGCCGCTGCGGCGTCGAGCCCGCCTCCAACGTCGTGGAACTCGCCCGCGCCGCCGGCGTGCCGACGCTGAACCGCTTCTTCAACGCGGAGACCGCCGAGATCGTCCGCGCGCAGGACGGGCCGGCGAGCCTGATCACCGCCGCCGGCGTCTTCTTCCACCTGGAGGAACTGCACAGCGTCGTGAAAGGCATCGTCGCGCTGCTCAAGCCGGACGGCGTCTTCGTCGTGCAGGCGATCTACCTGGGCGGCATGATCGAGAACACCGCCTTCGATCAGATCTACCACGAGCATCTGTGCTACTACACGCTCCGTTCCCTGGAGCAGCTGTTCGCGCGCCACGGCCTGGAAGTCTTCGACGTCAGCGTCGTCCCGGTCCATGGTGGTTCCCTCGAGGCGCATGTCGGCTTCCCCGGCGCCCATCCGGTCAGCGACGCGGTCAAGCGCATGCGCGCCGACGAGGAGGCCCGCGGTTACGGCAAGTTCGAGACCTATGTCGGCTTCGCCGAGAACGTCCGGCGCCTGCAGGCGGCGCTGCTCGATCTGCTGGAGCGCATGCACGCCGAGGGGAAGACGGTCCACGCCTACGGTGCCCCGGCCAAGGGCGCGACCCTTCTCAACGCCTTCGGCATCGGCCCGCGTCTGGTCCAATACGCGGCCGAGAAGAATCCGCTGAAGTTCGGCCGCCTGATCCCCGGTGCCCGCATCCCGATCGTCGAGGAGGGCAGCGTGCCCGCGCCCGACGCCTACCTAGTGCTCGCCTGGAACTTCATCGACGAGTTCCTGGCGCGCGAGCGCCGCTACCTCGAGAACGGCGGCGCCTTCATCGTTCCGGTGCCGGAACTCAAGGTGATCACCGCCGCCGACCTGCCGAAGGCGGTCTGAGCGTGGCTGCCGTCTCCCGATCCTCCTTGCCCGAGACCGTCGTCGTCGTCGGTGCGACCGGGTTCGTCGGCCGCAACCTCGTCGCGCATCTCGCCGACCGCGTGCCGCGGCTGATCGCGGTCAGCCCCTCCGGCCGCGCGGTGCCGGGGGCGCATGAGGCCGCGCGCTTCGATGCCCTGGAGGCGCTGTCGGTTCCCGCCGACGCCATCGTCGTCAACGTCGCCGCGCAGCGCTACGACGCCGACAAGTTCGAGACGGCGCAGAGCGACCTGCTGACCGGCAATGCCGAGATCGCCAACCGCCTCTACCGGTTCTGCCTGACGAAGGGCATCCGCGAGGTGCGCGCGGCCTCGAGCGTCGCGGTCTACCCGGCGGCCCTCGATCCCCTCGACGACGCGCAGGCTGTCGACCTCAACGCGCCGCCCAACCGGAACGAGGCCTTCTACGCCTGGTCGAAGCGCTGGTCGGAGGTGATCGCCGACCTCCACGCCGAGCGCTACGGGATCCACACGATCAGCTTCCGCCTGAGCAACCCCTACGGTCCCCACGACTCGACGGATCCGCGCAAGGCGCACGTCCTGCCGGCCTTCGTGATGCGCGCGCTCGCACCGGGGGAGCGCTTCGAGATCAAGGGCAACCCGCTGGTCGAGCGCGACTTCATCTACGTCGGCGACGTCGTCGACGTGTTCGCCCGCTCCCTGGAGATGCGGGAGACGAGCGACGCGCTCAACCTCTGCCGCGGCGAGACCACGACGCTGCTCGACCTCGCCCGCACCATCCTGGAGGTTGCGGGCGAGAATCGGCCGGTGCACGCCCCCGACACGGCGACCCACGGTGTGCTCGCCCGCCGCTCGACCAACCAGCGGCTGCGCGAGCGCTTCGGTATGTCGACCTTCACGGGACTCGCGGACGGGCTGCGGCCGACGATCGCGTGGTATCGCGAGGCCTATCGCGACGGGGCGCACCATGCCGGGGCCTGAGCGCGACATCGTCATCGGGGCGGACGGCTTCCTCGGGCGCAACCTCGTCCCGCGGCTCCGGGCCGAGGGCCGCGAGGTCGTCGAGATCGGTCGGGCGGCGGGCGACCTCTCCGACTGGGCGAACGTCGAGCGGGCGCTGCGGACTGCGCCCCCGGCCGGCCGGATCTTCCACGTGGTGACCCGCCAGCGCACCGGCGCGGTGCAGTACGACATCCAGGGCGAGCTCCTGGCGATCAACGCCCGGGTCCACCTGAACGTCCTCGAGGCGTGGCGCCTGTTCCAGCCGCAGGCCAAGCTCGTCTCCACGGGCTCGTCCTGTACCTATCCGGAATCGGCGGAGCCGCTCCCCGAGGCGCGGTTCGGGCAGGGACCCACGCATCCCTCGGTGATCGGCTACGGGCTCGCCAAGCAGGTCCTGGCGACGGGCTCGGCGGCCTACGCGCACCAGTACGGCCTGAGCTTCCTGCACTGCGTGCTGGCGACCCTGTACGGGCCGCACGACAACAAGGCCTCCGACCGCAGCCACTTCGTCGGCGCCCTGCTCGACCGGGCCGTGCGGGAGAAGGCGGCGGGTGCTGCGCAGTTCGAGGTCTGGGGCAACCCGCAGACCGTCCGCGAGGTGCTGTACGTCGACGACCAGATCGACGCGATCCTGGCGGCGGACCGGGCGTTCGACAACGAGATCCTCAACTGCGCCGCCAACACGCCCGTCACCGTCGAGGCGGTGGCGCGGGCGGCCCTGGCGGCCCTCGACTGGTCCGTCCCCCTGGTCAGCCCGCCCGGCTCGTTCCAGGGCGCGGCCTACAAGATGCTCGACTCTTCGCGGTTCCTCGACCGGACCGGCTGGCGGCCGCGCATCGATCTCGAGGCGGGCCTGCGCAGGCTCGCCGCGGCGGAGTACGCCGACCGTTGAGACCACCCCCCGCGCTCGCCGTGCCCCTGATCGCCCCATGACGGACGCCGCCGAGAGCCTCGAGGACACGCCGTCCCTCCACGCGCGCAGCGTCCACGCCGCCAACGCGGCCGTGCAGGGCGGCGACCTCGCGGCGGCGAAGGCGCATTACGGGGCCGCGTGGCGGAGCGCCGATGTCGGCACGCTCGTGATCGGCGACAGCCACGTCTTCACGTTCCTCGAGGCCGGGCACGTCCTGCCGGTCTGGCTCGGCGCCGTGACCATGCACCGTGTCGGCCGCGACGGTCCGGCCTTCCTCGCCCTCAGCGAGCTGCAGGTCGAGCGCGGCCTCGACGTGGTGTTCTGCTTCGGAGAGATCGACGTGCGGGCCCACGTGGCGCGGCAGGCCGAGACGCGGGCCATCCCCGTCGAGGCGGTGGTCACCGACCTCGTGGATCGCTACCTCGATGCTCTCGACCGCGTCTGCGACCGCCCGGGCGCGCGCGTGTTCGTGGCGACGGCGGTGCCGCCGCAGGAGATCGCGGCGGGATCGCCGCACGCGGCGCCCGATCTCGCGCCGCTTCCGGACCGGATCGCCATCGCCCGGATCCTCGCCGAGACGCTGGCGGCCGGTGTCCGAGCGCGCGGTCTCGGGCTGATCGACCTGCACGCGGCGCTCCGCGACCCGAACGGGCTGATGCGGGCCGCTTGCGGCTCGGACGGGATTCACGCCTATACACCGGAGGGCCGGCGCGTTGCCGCGGACCTGCTCCTGGCGGCGCAGGGCGGGACCTGGACCCGCTCGCCGCTGAGCGGCGGGGCGGCGTGAGCAGGGCCGCGCCGCGCGCGCCGCGGCCTCGATCCGTCGCCGAGGCGACCGGCCGCGCCCCGCGCCTCTCCACCATGCGCGAGGCGCGTCGCCCTGCGCGCGCGACCCTGCCGTCCAGGAGACCGACGTTCCATGACGCGTGAGCGCTTCATCGTTGTCGAGCAGAGCGCGCTGGCCGTGGGCGGGCATTACAGCCAGTACACCACGGCGATCGCGCGCGCCGCGCGGGAGGCCGGCCTGGAGCCGCTGGTCCTCAGCAACCGGCGCGCCGAGCCTGACGCGTTTCCGGACGATCTCGCGATCCGGCCGACCTTCTCGCTGACCTGGGGCGAGGCCGAGTACGGCACGCCCGACGGTGCGCCGGTCGAGTTCGGCCGGGAACTCAGGGGCGCCCTGGCGGACCTGCGGGCGGGTCCGCGCGACATCGTCCTCGTGCACACGCTGGGCTTCCGGGAACTGCTCGATGTCCTCGCCTTCGTCTGCGCGCGGGAGCCCGACGCGGCGCACCCGACTCTCCACGTGCTGCTGCGCTACGATCCCGCCCCCCTCGCGGCCGTGATCGGCACCTATCGCCCGTATTTCGACCGGATCCGGACCTCGCCGACGCTCGCCCGCAGCGTCCGGTTCCACGCCGACACGGAGCGGCTCGCCGCGACCTTCTCGCACCTGACCGGGGTCGCGTTCCTGCACGCGCCGATCCCGTTCGACCAGGCGCATCTGCGAGCGGCCCTGGCGGACCCCACACCGCCCGCGGGCGATATCCTGAGGGTCCTGTATCTCGGGGATGCCCGCCTGGAGAAGGGCTACACCGACCTGCCGGCGGCCGTGGCCTCCCTCTGGGCCGACCTCGTCGGGCCCGGCCGCATCCGCTTCGTCATCCAGTCGAACTTCAACACCCCCGGCGGTGAGCCGGGCGTCCTGTCCGCCCAGCAGCAGCTCGCGGCCTACGGCGATCGGCGCGTCCGGCTGCTCCCCGAGGCCCTGGATGCCCCCGCCTATTACCGCCACCTCGCCGGGGCCGACATTGCCCTGATCCCCTACGATGCCGCGCGCTACCGGGAGCGCAGCTCGGGTGTGCTGGTCGAGGCGATGGCGGCGGGCCTCCCCGTCGTCACGTCCGCGGGATCATGGATGGAGACGCAGGTCGGCCCCGACAACGCCGTCCTGTTCGATGCGCCGGACGCGCTCGCCGACGCGCTGCGCCGCGCCGTGGCGGATTACCCGAGGCTGCGGGCGGGCGCACAGGCCCGGCAGGCGGCGGCCCTGGAGCGCGCGTCCCCCGGCAACTTCATCCGGCACATCGTCGCGGCCACGCCGGAGCCCGTCGCGGGCGAGCGCCCCTCGGTCCTGCTCGTCATGAACGGCGATGCCATGGTCCTGCGCAACGGCTCGAGCCGGATCGCGCGGTCGCAGCTGCAGTACCTCGCCGCCGCCGGCTACGCGGTCACCGGCCTGTTCCTGTCCCACCGCCGGCTGGACGGCGCCGCGTACCGTGACTGGCACGGGGCGCTGCTCGGCGTTCTGCACGATTTCGCGTTCGAGCGGGTGTTCGTCGCGACGCCCGGCCGCTCCGCGGGCGACGCGCCGACCGCCGGCACCCCGACGCTCGCGGACGAGTTCGTGGCCGCGGCGGCCTACGCGGTTCCGGCATCCCTCGCCGGCGCCCTGCGGACGAGGCCGCCGGATCTGATCCTCCTGAACTACATCACCGCCCTGCCGCTGGTCGACGCGCTCGGGGTCGACGCGCCGATCGTGTGCGAGATGCACGATCTCCAGGCCGTGCAGCGGGCGATCTACGCCCGCCGGCCGGTCGACCCGGACGAGCTCGCCCTCGAGACCACGCATCTCGCGCGCTGCCAGCACGTCATCTCGCTCAACCCGCGCGAGACGGCCTTCGTCCGGGACAATCTTCCGAGCGTCCCGGTCACCACGGTCGGTGTGCAGATCGCGCCGTCTCCCGCCCGCCTCGCCGACCTCGCCGGCTTGCGCGACCTTGCCGACGTGATCGCCGCCTGCGGCCCGCAACGCCCCGCCCTGCGTCCCGCCCGGAAGCCCGCCTCCCAGCGCGTCGCGCTCTTCGACGAGACCGGCATCGACGTCCTCTTCGTCAGTTCGGCGCACCTGTCGAACGTCTCGGGCCTGCGCTGGTTTCTCGACGCGGTGCGCGCGCGCCACCTGCCCGATCTCCGCGTGGTCGTCGCCGGCAGCATCTGCGATCTCGGCCCGTGGCCGGACGAGCCCGGCCTGCACTTCGTGGGCCAGCTCGACGACCTCGCGCCCCTGTACGCCGCGGCCCGGATCGTCGTCCTGCCGATCCGGGAAGGGGCGGGCAGCGCCGTCAAGACCTACGAGGCGCTCGCCCACGGCAAGCCGATCGTCGCGACCTCCCTGGCGTTCCGCGGCCTCGACGGTGCCGAGGGTCTGGTCGCGCATGACGAGCCCGAGGATTTCGCGGCCGCGCTCGAGGCCCTGCTCGCCGCGCCGGACCTGCGCGCGAGCCACGCCGCCGCGGCGCGCGCCGCCGCGCTCCGCCTCGGCGATGTCGGGCGCTACCGCGCGGCCCTGAACGGGGTGTTCGGCGCCGTCCTCGGATCGCGCGCCCGGCCCGCGCCGGCCCCCGAGCCGATCCGGGCCGACGCGGACCTCGTCGAGTGGAGCCCCCTGCTCGGGGCGGTGAACCGTCTCTGCCGCGCCGTGATCGCCAGGTACCCGCCCGATCCCGTCCTGCGGAGCGAACTCGCGGGCTTCGACGCCGCGGCCGCCCTCGCCCTGGTCGAGACGGTCGCGCGCACGATCCTGGAAGAGCGGCCCGTCTCCCTGCTGAGATCCGACGATGCGATCGCGGCCGAGATCGTGCGCTTCGCCATGCGCGAGCCCGTCGACACGGTCGTCGCGGCCGCGCGGATCGTGCTGGGCAGCCAGGCGAGCGAGGCGGCACATCGGGTTCTCTTCGACGGGCGCAGCCCGATCCGCATCTCGAATCCCGGCGCCGGAGCCGGGCAGGCCCAGGTCCGGGCGGGCCGGAATGCTCTCGGCGCGAAGCCGAACCCGCAGGGCGGCCTCGTCTGGACCTATCGGCCGGATCCCGAGGCCCATCCGCATCTCGGCCTCAGCTTCGAGCCGCGGCACGATGCCCGTTGGACGGCCGCGCAGACCCTGTCGGCCGCCGAGCGCGCGGCCGCCGTGCTGGCGATGCCCGCCGCGGAGGGCCTCGCCATCACGCTCCTGCCGCCGATCTGCGCGACCGGTACCGCGTGGATCGAGATCGACCTTCCGGAGCGGGACGCCGCCGAAGCTGCGCTCCGACTCGACGACGGCGCGGTCCCGACGATCCGGCTTCGGATCGGCGGTCGGCTGCGGCTCCGGGCGGCCATCCCGCCCGCGCATCGCGGCGGTCCCTTCACCCCGGTGACGATCCGCCTGCACGGGGTCTCGGATCCGGCGCTCGTGCGCGACGTCAGCGTCGGCTGGTCGTCCCAGGCCCTGGAGGCCTTCCTCGCGGGCGATCCGCAGGTCCCTGCCCTGCCCGCCGAGGTCGCCCCGGCGGCGGGCGGTTCGGGCCTGTCCAGGCTCTTCTCGGGCGCGCTGCGCCAAGCCCTGCGCCCGCGGACCGTGCGCCCGCTCTGCGTCGCGCCGGAACTGAGCCTCGTGATCGCCGTCGATCCGTCGCCCGGCGCCGACAAGGCGCCGGTGCGCTGCTTCGCGGACGGCGTCGAACTGGTGCGCACCGGCGCGGCGGACCGGGTCGCGTTCCTCAGGCCGGGTTCCGTCGAGCCGCGATCGTGGTGTCCGCGAATCCAGCTCGTCGGCGCCGGCTCGGATCCCCATTCCGGCACCGTGACGCTCACGCTCGATGGTCTCAGGGACGCCGTCACCGGGGATCGCGGCTTCATCCGGACCAATCTGCACGAACCCGAATACATCGAGGGCCGGATCTCGCACCGCTGGTCCGGAGCCGATCCGGTCACGGTCATCGATGTGCCGGTGTGGTCGGATCAGCCGGGCCGCCTGGAGGTCGTTCTCGTCGCCCTGGGCCGCAACACGGACCCGGACGACGTGGCGGTCGCGATCGGCGGTGAGGCGGTCTCGATCGAGCGGGCCGATCGCGACGGAATCGTCACGCTCACGGCCGCGATCCCGCCGCGGTCGGAGGCCGGCTCGACGCGTGTCGAAGTCGCCGTGCGGACGAGCTTCCATCCGGAGGGCGATACCCGGACGCTCGGCGTCGCGTTCGGATCGATGCGCTTCGTCTACCCCTTCAGCGCCGCGGTCGATCGTCCGTCCTGATCGACGCGGCCGCGCTCCCGATGACGCGCGCGGCCGCCCGCGCCCGCAGGCCCGCTCACCGTGCGGGCATCCGAGACGCATCCTGCGCGCAACGGCAGCGACGCGGGCCGCCTCGCGGTGCCTGTCCTAGATCCGGAACTCCACGGCACCGGCCGGGAAGATCTCCGCGACCCGGGCTTCCTGTTCGCGGAGGTCCCAGAGCCGGAATTCGGCGTACCGGATCCGGAGGCTGTCGCCCTGCGCGGCCACGTAGCAATGCTCGAAGGCGAAGAGCACCGTGTCGAGCTTCGGTCGCGCGTCGCGGGGCTCTACCTCGCCGCGTGCCTCCGCGTCGGCCGAGACGTCCAGCGTGATCGCGGCGTGGCCGCTGGTGGGCATCGCGTCGAACGCGCTCACGAGCAGAGCGATCTCGTCATGGGTCAGCTTGAGGAGGAAGCAGAATCGCTTCACCGACTCGAACGTGTCCCCGGCCGGGAACGCGCGCAGCAGCGTGATCGAGAAGGGACGCCCCTCCTCCGGCAGGCTGCGCAGGTGCCGGGACGGCACCGCGCGCAGGGCCGAGATGTTCATGGTCTTGGCCGCCGACGGCTGGGCCACGCGGCCCTCGCGCCGGCCGTTCGTCCGGTAGTGCAGCAGCGGGTTGACACCCGAGGCCGTCACGTCGGGGTAGCGGATCAGGTAGGAGGTGCTGCTGAAGCCGGGATGCGGGTCGAGCCCGGCGGCGGACCCGAACCGCAGGTAATGCCGCACCGGATCGAGGCGGGTCTTGCCGCTCTGGTTGCGGAAGAAGGCCGTGTCGAAATCCTCGGCGGGATCGCGATTCTCGGCGGCGCCGCGCCAGACGTAGTGGAGGTAGGGGTCGATGCCCGAGGCCGCGACGTCGCCGTTGTGCCTCAGGTAATAGGCCGCGTCGAACAATCCCGGCACGCGCCCGATGACGACGCGCCGGAACACCTTCGAGATCGTCCGGATCGCGGCCCGCTTGAGGGATGGCTGACTCATGCGAAGACCGGCGCCTCGCAGAGGGACCGGAGCTTCTCCGCGTAGGCCACGGGCGAGCAATCCTGCGCCACCTGCGCCAGCCCGGCGCGCTGCAGCCGCCGCCAGGCCTCGGCATCCTCGTGGAGCTCGATCAGCCCGGCGATGAAGGCATCCGGGTCGCGCCAGTCCCGCGTCAGGTATCCGGAGCCCTCGGGCCAGCCGAGCTGCTCCGCCAGGATCGGCGTGAGCAGGCAGGGGAGCCCCTGCGCGACGGCGGCGTGGACCTTGTGGGGCATCCCGGCGGCGAAGCGTGTGGGGGCGACGAAGACGCGCGCCCGGTCGAGGAGCGGCGTCGGGTCCGGGACCCGGCCCATCACGGCGACGTTCGGTGCCGACAGGCGCGCGCGCAGATCCGGGGTGACCTGCCCGATGATGGTGAACGGCACGCGCGGCAGGGCGCGATGGACCTCCGGCCAGACGGTCTCGAGGAACCAGATCAGCGAATCGACGTTCGGCGAGTTCTCGTGCTCCAGCGACCCGATGAACACGAAGCCGCTGCGGCCGTCCAGATCGGCCGCGCCCTCCGGCTGCGACGCGAAGGCGTGGCCGAGCACCGCGGTGTTGCGCACGCCGTGGAACTGAAGCAGGCGCGCTTCCGCCTCCGAGACGCAGACGACATGGTCGGCCTGCGCGAAGTTGCGGGTTTCCCGGCGTGCGGAGGCCGCCAGATGCGCGCCGAATCCGTAACCGTCCCGCAGGGTCCCCTCGAGGAAGGCCCGCAGGCAGAACAGGGCCTCCGAATCGAAGATGACGCGGCTCCGCGCGAAATCGCGCAGCGCCATGTCCCGGTTCTGGAAGATCTGGCAGACCAGATCGATGTTGTGCGGGCGGCTGACCCAGAGCACGTCGTAGTGGTCCTGCCGCTCGTCGATCAGCCGCGCGAGTCCCGCCCCCTCCTCGGCATCGAGGATCTCGACGGTGTCGGGGAGGTCGCGGTACCGCTGCGCGATCTCCGGATCCGCGCGGTAGACCGGATAGACGGTCACCTGATAGCCGAGCCGAGCCAGCGTGGCGACGATGAAGTTCGCCCGCGGCATGCCCGCACCGAGGTCGATATGGGGCACGCCGTCGTCGATGTAGAGCACCTTGAGCGCCCAGGCGTTGTGTGTGCGGTCGCCGAAACGCGGTCCCGCATGCGGGAACAGCCATGACCGGTGCCGTTCGAGGAAGCGGACCCGGTTGCGGTCGATCAGCGCCTCGACCTCGGCCCGCACCGGCGTCGTGGCGTTCTCGAAGTGGATCGCGCTCGCCCGCGGCTGATAGATGACGCGCCGCCCGGCCTGGTGACAGCGGACGCACAGGTCCGTGTCCTCGAAATAGGCCGGGGCGAAGAGATCGTCGAAGCCGCCCAGCTCCTCGAAGAGCGCGCGCTCGATCATGAGCACGGCACCCGATACGTAGCCGACCTCGCGCTGGAACGTGCCCTCCGCCAGGAGCGGGTTCGCGTTCCCCCGGCCGTAGGGATGCGTGATCTGCGCGTCGTCGCGGAAGAACGCGCCGCTCTCCTGCAGGTAGCCGCCGGGGAAGACGAGGTGGGCGCCGACGATGCCGACGGTCGCCTCCGAGAACGGGGCCACCAGGGCGCCGAGCGCGCCGGGCATCAGTTCCACATCGGGGTTGAGGAACAGGAGGTAGCGTCCGCGGGCTGCCGCGGCCCCCTGGTTGCAGGCCGGGCCATACCCGACATTCTCCGTGTTGCGGATGACCGTGGCCCCGTCGAGCAGGTCGAGGACGGTCAGGGTCTCCGCGTCGGAGGCGTTGTCGACGACGATCACCTCGAAGGACGCGCCCGCGAAAGCCTGCTGCGTGGCGAGCCGATAGAGCGTCAGCGTCAGCAGATCGCGGGCATTGAGCGAGACGACGACGATCGAGACGAGAGGCGCCGCGACCGACGGGAAGGCGATCCGGAGCCCGTTGCGCGCGATGGCGTTCCCGATGAGGCGCGCCTCCGCGATCGCCGCGAGCCGCCCGTAATGTGGATCAACCGCCTCGATCTTCTTCATCACTGGACTTCGAGGTGGATGGTGCCCGCCGGAGTGAGGCGGATCAGGCCCACGAGGTCATCGCTGAGAAACAGCACCGCCTTCGGCCGGGACGGCGTCTCGCGCGCTGCCGGGATCGGTGCGGCGGATCCGTCGATCTCCAGCGGCTCGAAGGTGAGACTGGCGGGCACGGGGGTCAGCTCGCCGCGTGTCGCGGCGAAGGCGAGGCCGGGAGAGCGCGCCAGAGCCGCCGTGCCGGTCAGCCGCAACTCCCGTGCCGCCTCCCCGTCCCCGAGCAGGAAGGCCGCGGTCGCCCGCGGCCGCGCGACGAGGAAACTCGGGACGCAGGTCACCACCGTCAGCCCATCGGCCTCGTACCCGATCAGGTGGCCGTCCGCTCTCCAGTCGGCCTGGGCCTCGCCGAGAGACCCGGCGATCGCCTCCCGGGCCGCTCGCGGAAGAGCGCGGCGGTGGATCCATTCCGGGGAGAGGCTGACCGGACCTCCGTGCAGCGCCGGAAGTGCGCCCGCAGGCGGCACACCCCCGTCCGGCTCCGGGCTCACGAACCAGCGCCGCCGCTCCGGCGCGTAGCCCGCCTCGCGGGCGGTCGCGGGCGAGGGATTCTCGGTCGCGACGAGAATGCCGCCGTCCTCGTCCACGACCGGCAGGGAGCGCAGGGAGCGCTCCTCCCTGACGACGATTCCCGCTCCCGCCGTGGTCGACACGTCCGGCGCGCGCGCTGCGGGCGAACGCGCGCGTCGCGCCGAGCGGCGCGGGATCGCGTCCAGCCACGCGGCCTCGCAGGTCGCGGCCCTGGCGTTGTAGCGCGCGAGCAGATCCGCGCAGGCCGCGGTCAGGGTCGCGAGGGCGTCCGAGTCGTCGTGAAGGCTCAGGACCGCCGCGACGGTGTCGGCCACCCCCTCCAGTCGGTGAGCCGGATGGTCGGTGTCGAATCCCTCGAACGCGATTCGCGTGCCGATCACCGGCCGACCCAGCGACAGCGCTTCGGCGACCTTCATCTTGAGACCGCTTCCCATCAGCATCGGCGCGACCACCGCGTCGACGCCCGCGTAGAAGGTTTCGACGGCGTCGACATAGCCCGCCAACTCGACGCCGGGTAGGTCCAGCCCGTTCAGGCTCGCGCAGATCTCGCCGGCGATGACGAGAACGGGCAGGCCCGGCCGCCAGGACGCAGCCCAGCCGTGGGCGAACTTGCTGATCGAGAAGAGATTGGGATCGTTCCCGTGGCCGATGAAGCCGAACCGGGTCAGCCGGCCGGGTGCCCGAAACTTCGCGCGCTCGGCGAAGACCGGCGGGAGCAGGTACACGTCCCGATCGACGAGGCCGCGGAAATACGCCGCCTCCGCCGATTGGATCGCGAGGACCATGTCCGCGCGCGACAGGCCGACGGCTTCCGACGCGCGGTCCGTATAGAAGAAGTTCGGCTCGGCACGGAAAGGTCGGTACTGGAGATGCCGGTCCGCGAAACGGTCATGCGTGTCGATGATACGCAGCACCCCGTCCGGAACCGCGTCGAGGCACCGCGACAGGAACACGTAGTTGACGACGATCGCGCACGTATCGGCATGCCTCTCGAAATACCAGGCCACGAACGCGTCGAGTTCGGGCGGGCACCAGGCGTCGATCGTGAAGCCGCCCGTCCAGGTCTTCAACGGGATCGGCGTCGCGGCGGGGATGGAGAAGACGCGATCGAAGGCAGCCGCCATCGCGGCCGCATCCGTCGGTGGATGCTGCCCGAAGCGGCGATAGACTTGGTCTTCGTGCTGGAGATAGGCGAGATCGATCGCGAACCCGCCCCGTCGGAGCGCCTCGCAGGTCGCCGAGAGCCGCCGCCGATTGCCGGCGCTCATCGGTGCCGCGGGCATGGGTGTCACGACCAGGACGGTCGGCTTCCCCTCGGTCGCCATGCGCTCACAACGCTCCGATCACGCGAGCCGCCACGTATCGGCCATTTCCGCTCAGGATGGCCCCGTCGGCGCGCTGCGTGTTCAGCGGAATGCCCGTCGTGAGCGACACCGCACCTCGGCGCGCCGCATGGAATCGAACGGCTGTGAGCGGGCTGCAGGCGTAACCGGTCGATGACCGCACGATCATGCAATCCGGTACGAAGTCGATCTTGTGCGCCAACCAAGTTTCAGCCGTATCGCCGCACCGGACATCCGGATTTCCGGCCTCGTCCTCGGCGAGGATTGCGTCCAGTCCCGCTCTCAGGATCGGGATCAGCGGACCGAAATGCGCGAGGTTGCCCGGTGTCAACGCGGATACGAGCGCCTTCGCGACGGTGGAAGTTTCCTCGTCCGACATGGGCGTCGTCGTCGAAGTCATCGCGACGCGCCGATCGCCGAAATGCGTGCGGATCGTGACAGATGAGAGACTGGAGAAGGTACTCTCCTCCTCACAGGCCAGGACAAGGAAGCAGCTCGGATCCCGGACCCGCTGTCCAGTAAATCCGGAGAACGACCAAGCGATGAGGTCAACAGATGTCGGGCTTAATACCCCGAGCGGCACCGCGCAAGATCCACGCATCGGAATCTTGAGGACGGCGGTTCGGCGGTCAGTATAAACAACGGCTCCAGAAGTTGAGATGTCCTGCACTTGCATCAGGGTGGCAGACTCAATGGTCGATGAGCGGACAAATTTCAACGTGATAGGCTTGTACTTGTCGAAATGCGGACCGCTTGCCCTCGAAAACCCATTGCCGGGACGGGACTCCCCGTCTATGAACCTGCGTATCACATACAATGCGAGCCGACGGCAACAGGTTTAATTTCCTTCTGCGCGCGCCGCGGCAGGCATGGCAGGCCGAAGCGAGGATGGCGAGGGTTATTGCGCGAGTGCCGAATTCCTCTCCGGAAAAGCCATGCCGGGGACGCCCGCCACGCTGCGGGGCGCCCCAGGGACGGCAGGCGCGTGGCCATCAGGGCGCCGCACGGCCCGATTCCGAGACGCGCGGCCCGGCCGCAGTGTCCAGCGCCGCGATTCATCGATCGGCCTATCCCGTCATCGCATCGCGGGCGCTTGGGGAATCGGCCCCACCGCGCTCCGGCGCATCAATTGCGCCGCAACGGACGCATCGTCCCGGCGGTCAGCGTCATTCCGCGTCGGCTCCATTCTTGACGCTGTGCTACAGTTTGCCAAAGCAGGCAGTCCGTTAATCAGAGGTCCGCACCCGCATGTCCGGTCCACCCATCTCCGTCGCCGAGCAGCATGTCCAACTCGCAGCGCGGCATTTCATCAGGCGCGGCGACGCCGTCTATGATGTCGGTGCAAATCGTGGTTGGCTGACGACCTCGTTCTGGAAGCTGGTCGGCTCCGCAGGGCAGGTCTCGTGCTTTGAAGCGAGCCCGAGGAACATTCAGATCCTGGAGGCGCTCGTTTCCGCCAACGCCATGAGCAGCGCGGAAGTCATCGGCGCGGCGGTCTATACGGAAAGCGGCATCGAGGTCGAGCTGTTCGAGAATTCATTCTCTAATACGGACAGCATCTATTTCGCCGACGATCGTGCGAAGAGTATAAAAGTACCGACGATATCTTTGGACGATTATCTATTCTGCACGCAGCGTCCGCCGCGCTTGGTGAAGATGGACATCGAGGGTGCGGAATACGACGCTTTGCTCGGGGCCGAAACGCTCGTCGAGAAACACCGGCCGGTCCTCCTGCTGGAGATGCGCAAGGAAGATGTTCGGCCCTACGATTTTCTGACCGCGAGAGGCTATCGGGCCTATAATCTCAAGAATTTCGATCTCGTACGAGATGCCGCCGACTTCGAAGGCGGCGGCATGGTCGAAGACATTCTCTTCGTGCACGAGGCCGAGCTTGATCGGCCGGAAAATTCCTTCCTCAAGGTCGCGAATGATCAAGCCTTCGAGCGGGTCGACCATGAGGTTGAGCAGTTCGGCAAGACGACACTGTGCCATATCTCGGTGAAGCCAGGGATATCGTGTGTCAAAGTATTCACGCGCGGACGTAGCCGGACCGGCCTCTCCTGCTCGGTGATCGCCGGGGGTCGATGCATCGTCCGGAGCGATGCCGATTACTATCTGATTTGTGAGCCGAATTTTTCCTTCACAAGCTATAATTCAACTGTCAATACGGTGACGTTGTGCATGCAGGTGCTCAACGACGATCCTCTGATCGAAATCGTCGGCGTCGACGTGAAGACGATTCCGCTCGACGCGGGGGCCGCACGGCATCTCGACGTTCTCGACATCATTGATCCATTCGGAGCGCCGATCGCAGAGGTCTTTCCTGTGCTCGATGAATGCATTAATCAGAACCGGGCTGATATCTTTGACAGGCTCGCTGGTCCGATTATCAGAGTCGAGCCCAACAATCCGCGCCTCGCGTATCTCTCCGGCATGTCGGCTGCCGCACAGGGTAGACTGGACGACGCGTCAGCATTGTTCGACCGTGCATTGAGCCTCGGCTTCGACGCCTTCTGGGGACAGTTCCGGCGCGCCCACGTCCTGAACGCCCTCGGTCGAAAATCGGAGGCCCGGGAGGCTGCGCTCGCCGCGCAGCGCGCCAGTCCGCACCATCCCGACAACAACGCCTTGCTTGACAGTCTGGCGGGGTCGTGAGGCCTCGGCCCGTGAACGGGATCGAGGTGCCATGACCGCTGTCCAGATCCGGAGCACCGGGTGAACCTGCTCGGCGGTTCCGCGTCGCGGATCGGCCGAAGCCGGTCCGCTCTCATCTCGGGGTCGGTCGTTTCCCTGCTGCGCGCTTACCCGACATAGGTCGACCGGCACAGTGGCTCGAACGGCGTCACGACAATCGGCGCGCTGAACGCGAGCGGAGTTGCGCGGAACGCGATGCTGACCGGCGATCATGGGTCGCCAAACGCTCCCGCGGCGGCAACCGCGGTCGCCGAAGGCACCTGAGCGGCGCACGCTCTGATCGGCCGGCACCTCGGCGAGGTCATCTCTTCACCGTCCGAGGACGCCGACAAGCCTCGCTTCGATCGCCACCGCCCGGCGAACGCCGGACCGTCGGATCGCGATCGTCTCGTCCCGGTTGAAGCGAGACGTGGCGCGCAAGTTCTGAAGACGGCACGGCCATGTGGGTCGAAGGCCTCTGTTCCCGCCCGCCGCCTCTGCGTCGTCCGGAAACGGGCAGGGATGACACCGTGATGCACCGCTTCGACGACCCGGTCTCGTCTGTCTCTCTTTGACCAACGCGCCTGACGCGCGTTCCTGTTCGAGAACGGCCACGAGCACCGGTACGTCGCGGACTTGCGCGTGGCCGCCACGTTCGGTTGCGTCCTCGGTGCGGTTCCCATCCTGGCCGCCCGGTTCGACCGACGGCGCCGTCGCGCTCCGAACACGTCGGCTCGTCGAAGCGAGATCGACAGGCCCGGCTGCACCGCGCATGGTTCCCTCGAGGGGCTCTGACAAAAATGCCGCCCTTCGATCGCATCGGATACCGTACCGCAAAATCACCGCGGTATAATGTGACCGGAAGACACCCGCTTCGCCACCGTATTGCCCGCTGATTACCTGGTTGGCCGCGGCCTCGCAGTCTGAGGAATTTCCAAGACGTGAAAGACAGGCTTCCTATCGAGTGCTTCCTCCGCCAAGAGCAGGGCGGTCTTCTCCTTTTGCCCGGCGAGAGAGTCACTCCTGACATCGACCCCTTCATCTGCGCCGCGCAGTCCACCGACGGTCTCTCGGGCGTCGCGAGGCAGGTCGTACCCGGAAACCCCGCAGCGTTCATCCTGAGCCTGCTCCAGCGACACGTCCGCCAGATCCTCATGACGTTGCTCAACGGCCATGATCTCGGATTCGATGGACGACCGCCACGGTCAGACGGGAGAATGGACCGCTACGCACTCCGTATCGACGATATGCGCGCGATGCTGAGAAGCCTCCGCGAATCTGGCATTTCCGCGGGCGCACCCGTGGAGCGGGCTCTCGCCGAACTCGCACAGGAGCCCGGCGACCCTACGATCGAAGACTTAGCCCGGTTCGTCAGCGCGCATTATCGCCATCTCGGCGATCTCGTGCGGGCGGTACGACCTCAAGTCCGACGTGTCACCGTTACGCTGCCGCGGACACTGCAGCCCGATAAGTATGCCCGGAAGGACGAAGCCTATCGCTCAGCCGTCGCGGAACTCACCCTATGGGCACGGTCGGATCTTGCATGGGCCTTCGAGCACCTGAGCGTCTTCGGGAGCATGGCGACGTTGGACTACGTGCGAGGTTCGTCCGACATCGATCTGTTCGGTATTCTCAAGCGTGAAGTTGTCGAGTCATCCGATGCCATCTTGAGACTGCGAAAGTCCTTGAAAAATCTGTGGCCGTTTCTGTATAGGACGGATCCACTTCAGCACCACGGAATTTTAATCTTCGGTCCAGCCGATATCGATTTCTATTCCCAGGCCGATTTCCCCCTCGTCATTCTGAAATACGCCCTGACTATGGTCGGTGAGGGAGGCCGGAAGATCGTCGTCTCAGAGCGCGACTCCGCGTTCGAGCGTCTTTACGCTTACAATACCGTGCGCCAATATTTTCGCTCTCTCGCTTTCCATGGAGTGCCCCATACCGCCTTTCACTACAAACTTTTTGTCAATACGTTCTTGCTTTTTCCAGCATTCGCTCTTCAGATTGACGGAAAATATCGATACAAGAAATACACATTCGGGCCGTTTCTCCGCGCGCTTCCGCGCGACTGCGCCGATGTGCTTCGCAAGGCGATGGCCGTCTGGTCCCAGAATCTCTACGGGAACGCGGAGCATCTCGGAGACGGAGAGGACGGTCTGGCCTTCCATCTCCGCGCCCGGGCCCAACAGCCCTCCCCTCGATTGCTGGAACATCTCGGGCCGGATTTCGCCGGACAAGTCTTGAACGTTTGCGAAGCCTTCGAGGTGAAGCGGTCGGGCGAATCGAGTTGGCGGGCGTGCATGGCCCGCCGGGCCGGGTCGACTTGGCTCTGGCGAAATCCACCACAGGCGCACAGCCGCGGAGAATATGACGAGGCCCGATCGAATTTGGCGCGCTCGGTCGAGGCACGGCTACCGAATGCCGAACTCATCGAGTTCGGATCGGTCAGGAACCCTGGCATCTCGGATATCGACGTCATCCTCGCCGTCGGCAGGCACGATGCGCTCTCCCCGCTGGTGGATCTCGAGGATTATCCAGGTCAATCGCCGCAACCCCCGAACACGCTGTTCTTCCATCCGCCGTCGATGATCGTGTCCAGAGACGAAGTTGATGGACTAAAGGATCTCTATCCAATCTTTCCGAGAAGCGCACCTGGAGCAGGGAGCGGAGATCTCACGCTCAGCCCGCCGGACAACGATCTGCTGATCGTCAGTCTGGCTGAAATGGCGTGCCATTATTTCTGGACATGGAACAGGATTTCTTTAATATCGCGGAACGTCGATGTCCGTCTGATGTTGTTGACGCTCGGAGGGCTCAAGCACTCGTTCCGATGCTTGCGGGCATCGGGATTGTCCGACCGGTCGTGGGACTCGTTCGAGCTCGCCATCGACGATCTTCGGGAGAGCTGGTTCGCGTCGGAGGAAACGAATCGACGGACGCGGCTCCTGCAGCTTACGATCGATAGTTTGACCGTTACGGGCAGTATTCTAGCGGCGTTGGCCGCACAGCTCCCAGAACTCGTCGATGCGACGACGGCGCTGCCGGAGGATCTTCCGTCGGGGAGCGTGGTCGCGACACTCTATCGAAACCATTATTTCGTAACTGGGTGGTGCCCCACCACCGCGTTGCGTGTCGGCATGCTGCGCGAAGCTCGCACTGCCGAGCGGGCGCTCATCTTGCCCGCCGAGTTCGCCGCTCTCCTGGCTTACTATCAGAATTTCGACACACCGTTGGGCCAATTCTTGCGCGCTAATTTTCAGCACAAATTTGTCTCGGGAAAAATAAAGGTTGCGGGAAAAGTTGAGCGGCGACGCGTCAAACTCGAGGGTCATCTGCAGTGGTTGGCTGATCGAGGAGCCACCTGGGGTGGGGTTCCACATTGGCCGATCAATCCATCGAGGCCGGAGGTTGAGAGCGCGAACATCAGTCCCGAGCGCATAGTCTCGAACATGGTCGCGCATGGTGGAATGTGGTTCGATATCTCTGATGCATTCATGACTATCGATCAAGCAAGGATCGTCCGCGCGAACGCGAGCGCGTTGTATGAGCGCGGAGATTACGCCGGCGTTCTGGCTTTGACCGAGAGTGGCGCGCCAGAGTACCGATGTGACGGTCAGCTCAACTATCTTCGCAGTCTGTCGTTGAGCCGACTCGGCCACGCCCTGCCTGAATGTATCGATGTCATGGATCGCGCGATCGCGCTCGGGAGTGACCCGTTCTGGTCACATTATCAGCGCGCATGCCTGAAGGTTAAAGTCGACGACATCGACGGAGCCATTGAGGATCTGATGCGGGCGGACGCGCTCTCTCCGGATGTCCCGATCGTTCAGGATCTGCTTCAATCCCTGCGTCAGCCCCCGTCGCCGGCCGTCCTCCCGACCTGATCGGCGGACGCCTCGGCCCGCCTCCCGGAGGTCGGGGCGCCTCTCTCGACCATCGGATCGCCGCTGCCTATCGCTTCAGTCGCGTGAGCCGCGGCGACAATGCTCCCGGCCAGCGCAAGCCTATGTCGCATGTCCGGCGCGGCTATGAAGGAACGCCTCCACTTTCGCGAACTGCGCCGGCCAGTTCAATTCCGCTTCCGTCGCGGCCCGGCATCGCTCGACCATCGCCTCGTACGCGCTCGAACCGTAGAGATCCTGCGCTCGAAGAAGCGCTGCCGTGAACGCAGCCGGCGTCCAGTCCTCCATGAGAATCCCGCAGCCGTACTTGCGGATGATGCGGGCGCATTGAGGGTGTGGCGCCGCGATGGGCGGAACGCCGCGGGCGATGCTTTGGAAAAATTTGTTCGGTGACGCGTATATCTGATTGATATTACTCGGGCGCCACATGACGAGCGAGTAGGCGTAATCGTTGTAGATCGCGTCCAGGTCGGACATCGTCAGAACGCCGCGATAGGCGACCGAACTGCCGCTGAGCCCCACAAACAGGTCGCGCATCGCCTGAGTCGCGAGGATGCCGAATGCATCCACTTTGATCGCCAACTTGGACGCGTCCGCGAGGTAGTGCGAGAGCGTGTCCTCGCAGATCGACCCGGCGTGAAGAATCCGGAAGTCGCTCGCCGCGCGCGGGCGCGAGAACCGTTCGAGGGAAACGTTCAGCAATTCCAGCGTCGGAACAGTCTCCCAACCGAGCCACTTGAGATCGAACCCGGCGCGATCGATCTCGGGCACACAGATGAGGTCGATCCATGGATGAAACATGCGGTTCAACTGGATCAGCGACCCGCCGCTGGCCGAGCGTTGATACTCGATGTTCTCGAGCATGTAGTAAATGACGAGGGGGGGCTTCCGGGGCAGCCGTAGCACGGCAGGCAGGCTCGACCCGCTCGTCACGATGACGATGTCCGGATCGTAGTCGCGAAGCCATCGATGATTTTGGATATTGTAATCGATGTGGTGCAACTCGCCATGGGCGGGCATCCTGGTGGCGGTTCGCCGGATCTTCAGCCCCTCGCGCTCCAGCAGGCCGCGCTTGCCTTTGACGTCCGGTTCGATGAGCCAGCACTCGTCGGCCCGGTAGAATTGCGCCAGTGAGGTTGTCAGATACTCCAGCTGGGGCGAACCGTAGCCGACCGAGGTGTCGAACACGGCGGCGATCCGTGGCGGCCGGCCCGGAAAAGTCTGGTCCCCCGCGCTCGGGCCGGACTCGAATGGTGTTGCCATCTGATTCACCAATCGGCTCCTGTAAAGCGCGCGTGGTCGGAAGGCTCGGTTGCGGGGAACGGGAGTTCCAACAATTCGATCAGTCGCTGCGGATCGTGCCGCTGCGCCCAGATCGGCTGGATCGCTTCAGCGCTGGCGGCGTAGGTCCCGTAATCGCGCTTCAACCTGAGCACCGCAGCCGCCAACTCGTTCCTGGACGCCGCTTCATCATCGGAGGAGAAGTAGACGACGCCGCCGGCGGTCTCCGGGAGCGGACGGCCGCCCCGCCGGACGAAGGTGATGGTGAAGTCTCGCAACTCGTAGTGCTCGAAGCCGAACGCGTTGTAGATCCCGAACCAGATGGCGCGCGCGGCCCGTGGGACACGGGCGAGCAGCGAGAAGGTCGAAGCCGTGCTTCCTCCGAGAACCCGCTTGACCATCGCGATCTCGTGTCCGTTCTCGAAGTTATCTTGGTACGAGATGTCGAACTGCGTGAAAACGTGCCGGAAACTCGGGTCCGGCCGATAGGTGATCCAGATATAGTCGGACTCGTCGGGAATCTCGAAATGCGCGCAAGCGAGTGCGCCGCGCGAGATCGGCACGCGGCCGGAAGGCGCCGACATCGGCGCGGTCTGATTGCCGATCAGGCGGTGGAAGGCGGGCTGCGCCATCGCGGTGCGGTCCGTTCGCGCGATGAGCGTCTCGTGCTGACCGTACGTGAGGGCGTCGCACTCGGCGGACATCCACGTCCCGGTCGGAACGATCACCGGGATACCCCCCGCCAACGCCTCGCTGAAGATGCCCGACGACCGGGCGATGTAGTCGGCACGGCGATAGGGGATCAGGATCGCGTCCGACTTGAGCAACTCGCGCGCGTAATCCCGGGAATTGAGCGGCCCCTCGATCAGGGTCACACGGTCGCGCGACGCGCTGCGCAGGCGGGCTGCCGCCGTCAAGCAGGCCGGTTCCGGGTAGTCCGAGGTGTAATAGACCTGCGATTTCAGGATCAGGGCCGGCGCGGTGCGGTCCGCCTCGGTCGCGCGCATCAGGTCCGGGAGATGGTGGAAGCCCTTTTCCTCGCGGGCGTCCCCGAGATAGGCGAGCACGAGTGGCCGATCCGGCGGAAGGATCCTCTTGCGGAGCTCGAGAGGTTCCAGATGTTCGGCCGCGCTGCGGGCGTAGCTGGCATAGGCGGCCTCGATGTTCCGAAGCGGCGTGATCCAGGAATTGCGAAAGTCGCCGACGAGCTCCGGCAAGATCAGACCACCTGGCAGAGCGGGGACGGTGCGACCCGCCTTCAGCCAGACGGCTTCCGCCGCGCGGATCTCGATGGCCGCCGGCTGGCTGAAATTGCACAGCGACAGCGACAGGCGCGCGGCTCCCGCAGGCACGGGCAGCACGACGGACAGGTCCTCGTCTTCGCCGCCGACCAGAGCGAGATCGTGGCGTCCCTCCGAATGTCCCGACGCTTCGCCCGACGGGAAGAACGCGATCAGGTGCAGCGGTCCCTCGGAATTGACGCCGGGTGACCGCCGCATGACGAGGCGCACCGTGTCGGCCCCGGTCGCGACGGCGAGATCGACGGTCGTCGCCGCCCCGTCCTCGACGACCAGTCGATCCGACGCCGCGACCGCTGCCGACACGCCGGTCGCGAAATCGTATCGGTTCCACGACGCGGCGGGCAATGCCGCCCGCGATAGGGTTCTCGCGTCGGAGAGCGCCTGATCGTGGAAGTTGCGGGCGTCCCGTGTGCGAATCCGGGCAAGCCAGCTGTTGGCTGTGACGACGACGGGGCGGCCGCGTTCACCGGCCTGGAGGGCCAAGCGGACGTAGTTGTCGCGCCACGTGCCGAAGACGATGGTCGAGAAGCGGTCCGCATCGATGCGGTCGACCTGATCGGGGAGTATGAACTGGACCTCGACGGCTCCGTGGTGATCGTCGAGACCTAAGACTTCGAACTCGTACAGGCACTGCTCGCCGCGAATGACCACATTGACGACGACGGGTACCGACAGATCCTGCGCGGCCGCGCGAAGCTGCTCCAGGAACAGGCGGGCCTGCTGCACGTCGTGCGCTTCGTAGATGATCAGCGTCGGACGCCGGTCTCCATCTTCGGAGGGCGCGTCGCCGGACCGGGTGCGGCCGACCATATCGACCGGCACTGGTCCGGTCAGGAAATCCGTGCTGCCCAGAAGATTGTACTGATGCGTCAGCGCCGGCGTGTCCGTGTAGAACCGGATGCGGGTGCGCCGACGCGCGTCTCCCAGGAGAGCGAGAGCCGTGCGGCTCGCGTGGATGTCCCATTCCTGGCTGTCGAAATTGCCCGGATAGCCGGAGTAGACATTGCGACGGAGAATGACGTGGTGGCTGGGCGCCGCTGCGCCGGGCTCCCTGTCGAGGACGCTCTTCAGGCCGCGCAACTCGAAATAGTTGATCGTCGGGTAGAGGAAGAGATCGTTCTCCGTCGGCCGGACGGATTCCATGACCCGGCACAGCGCCTGGTCGAACGCCGCGGCCTTGTGCGCCATATCGGTCAGGTCCTGCAACGCTCCGACATCGCGGGCCTGCCGGTCGGACAGGATGGCGTTTCGCGCCGCCGCGCTGGCGAGCGCGCGCTCGAGGGGAGCTTTCCCCTTGAGGGATGTGAGCGCCGCGCGGATGGCTTCCCGAAGCGCGGTATAGGATTGCGCGCGCTCCTCGGCCGACCAATCTTCCGGGGGCGTCGTGCTGTTCCGCCGGGCGAGATCCTCGCGCAGGTAGAGATCGACCAGAGGCCTGATCTCCGACAGGGACTTGATGCGATCCAGCGCGCGGCCCGTGGGCGGGTAGGAGCGATTGTAGTGCTGGAACTCCCCGAGATCTCCGGCCGCGGCCCACAGCAGACCGAGCGAAGAATATTTGAGTCTTAGATAACTACGGTCGTCCTCAGTGAAGGTCGGAGCCGACGACTCCTCCCCCCGGAGCTTGCGGCCCCAGAAGCCGTATTGAAAGACCGGGAGAACGTCCCAGCCCTCGGGAATGTCCGCGCGGCACGCCTCATTGACGGCGAGGATCGGCTGAAAGCCGCGCCGCGCCGCCGCGTTGAGAACCATCCTGGCATATTCGAGGTAGTGGCCGCCGTCTCTGACGATGTTGGGATCGCATAGGACAAGTCGATTCGCCATGGCGGACCTTTGAGTCGGAGATTCTGATGCTTCCGCTGCGCTACGCGGCGGCCGCGAGGTGTTTCGCCAGCGATCGTGACGGTGAAGGATGCCGCCAGGCGCCCGATCGGGAGCGATTGCGCCGACACGATCACCGGGCTGCAATCTGCGCCTGTCGCGCGATCGTAGCTGCCCGCGCAGTGCCGGCCGCGCTACCTTGCTCACTTCGTTCGTCGGCGCATCGGGAGCGCCACCGCTGCACGATCAATCCGGTCGGTCCCTGGCCTGTCTCGGCTCCGATGTCGGGCGCGCTAGAGGTGGCCTTCTGGGCGTTCGCCGCCTCGCGCGCTCCCGATCAAGAGGGCGCGCACCGCCTCGACGATGCGCGCCGACGCCTTGCCGTCCCCGTAGGGCGAGCCACCTCGGGCCATGGTCTCGTAGTGGCTCCGATCGTGGAGCAGCTGATCGGTTTCCGCCACGATCGCTTGCGTGTCCGTGCCGATTAGGCGGGCGACCCCCGCTTCGACCGCCTCCGGCCGCTCCGTCGCCTGTCTCAGGACAAGGACAGGCTTCGCGAGCGCGGGCGCCTCTTCTTGGACACCGCCGGAATCCGTGAGGATCAGGTAGGCTGCGTTCATGGCCTCGACGAAGGCGACATAGCCGAGCGGATCCACCAGCCGCACGCGCTCCTTGCCGCCGAACCGGCCCCGCACGATCTCGGTCACGTTGGGATTGGGGTGTACCGGCCAGAGCACTTCGACATCGGGATTGGTGTCGACGATCGTTTCGATAGCCGTGCAGATGTCACCGATGGGCTGGCCAAAATTCTCGCGCCGATGGACCGTGACGAGGATAAGTTTGCGCTGCGGTGAGTCCGCGTTCGGAGTGCGTTCTGTCTTCGCGGACGTGTGCAGGAGCGAATCGATAACGGTGTTTCCGGTTACGAAAATCCGGCCTTCGTCGACTCCCTCGCTGAGGAGATTCCGTCTCGCGCTCTCCGTCGGTGCGAAATGCAGCCGCGCGATCCTGCTCGTGACGACGCGGTTGAATTCTTCCGGAAACGGATTGTCCAAATCGAAGGTTCGTAGGCCCGCCTCGACGTGCCCGAACGGGATTCGCCGGTAGAACGCCGCCGTGGCGGCGGCCAGAACGGTCGTGGTGTCGCCTTGCGCCAGGAGAAAATCGGGTTGCGCGCGCACGATCTCGTCGTCGATGGCTGTCAGGGCCCGGGCGTTCAATTCGGAGAGCGTCTGATTCGGCTTCATCAGGTTGAGGTCGCGATCCGGAACGACCCCGAACGCCGACAAGGTCTGGTCGAGCATCTCGCGATGTTGAGCCGTCGCCACGACATGTGTGGCGGCCCAGTCCTGGTTGCGCAGAGCGAGAATGACGGGAGCCATCTTGATGGCTTCCGGTCTCGTTCCGACAACGCACATGACGCGTTTCTGCATTCTCACGGACGTCTCTCTCGTCTTACAATCTGTTGCATTGCGATGCTATGAATTAAACTTTCAATTATTCTCACAAACGGACAACCGATCTACGATTCCGGTCATCGAAGCGTTTCATCAATATCGGCTGATGTCCTGAGATATTTTGGCTCGTGAGAGCATGGTCGATCTCCCCTTCAGGCTTCGGTTCACTCAGATCGATCGGTTCCAATGGATCGCAATTTTTGTCCGACGCTCGAGGAACATGCGCAGGCGCTTTGTTTATAGAGATCGGTATTCTCGAGCGTGATTCAGCGTCGCATGGTCAGGTTGTCTCGAATTGATGCCGGATAGCTGCCAGGATGCTTAGGGCAACGGCGGACTGTCCACAACCGCTCAGCCGGAGCGGTGACGCAAGGCCCTCATCGGCGCTCACTCTTGGGGCGCCGCCGAAGTCCAGTCAATCATCTTGGTTCGAGCGTCCATGGCCGTGGTCGCGGAGCGCTGAGAGCCGGCCGGGGACAGGCGCGCGGTTCACCGAGGGGGGCCGGTGCGGCGTCCCGATCGCGACCCCAGGACGGACTTCGGGAAGCATGGGCGCGCCTTTCCTGGGCGGACATCATCACCGCTGGGGGTGTCATGCGCCGCGTGCTCGGATGAGTCGGGCTTGGCCGTAAAAGACGACGGTTCGATGTCGGAGGCGGCCCGGGCCGGTCGATCACTGGATCGCCCGTCGCAGGCGCAGCGCAGGGCATGACGGGTCAGCCCTTCGCGGAGGGGACGCGGGGCTGAACGAGCGCGACGGAGGCTCTCCGCCCTCGGCCTCCCGCCGATCCCGGCTGAACGACGACGCCGGAATGCGTGATCCACGAGCGGGCCCGGGGGCCTCCGCATCCCTGGACATCGCGCGCCGCCCCGCAGCCCCGCCGCCGGCCAATCGCGGGGACGCCCGGTCGCTGTCGGTCAGCGGGCCGGCCTCCAGTGGCCGGCCGGACAATGCTCGTGGGGGCGCTTCTTCCGCACCGACGGCCTCAGAGCCCGGCTAGCGCGCGGGCAGTTGCTGCTCCAGATGGGCGCGGAGCAGGGAATAGTGTCGGACGACCTCGTCGAGGTGGCGGGCCATGGCCGCATCGATCGGTTCCGGCCCGCTCGGACGCCGGTACGTGCCCGCGTAGAAGGCGGCATGCGCTTTCAGCTTCACGGCGATGAAGTCGAGGTCGGCCGACCACGCGGCTTCCGCCCGGACCCGTTGGAGCCGCTTCGCGATCTCGAGCCATTGCAGGTCGAGATCGATCCCGCTGCCCATCGCCTTGAACAGGTCGAACGTCGAGTCGAGGATCTCGATGGCGGTCTCTGCGGACATGGTCTGGAACCGTCAGGCCTGTGCCGCCGCGAGATCGGGGCGCACATACCAGTCATCGAACATCGAGAGCTGCTGGAACCGGCGGCGGTATCCCAGGCCCGTCAGGAGATCGAAAATCTTCTCCCTCGTGTCGGCGAAATTGTGCTCGACGCTGATCAGCGCGATATCGTGACGCGAGAAATCGAAACTCTGGAGGACATCGAACTCGCCGCCCTCGACATCGATGCTCATGTAGTCGATGCGCCGGGGCGCGCAGGCCTCGGACAGGAATCGATTCAAGGAGATCGTCTTCACCGGGTACAGGACACCCTGCTGGCGGAATCCGGCGTGGAAGTCGCCGTCGGCGAAGTCCTCGATGGCCGACAACTCCCCGATCTCGGTCTCGTTGAACAGTACCTCGACGCCGTCTGTCCGATAGACGCATTGGTCGCTGATGTAGCAGCTGCGATTGTTGTACAGGGCAGCGTGCCACGCGCGCGCGGGCTCCGCGAGGGCGCCCTGCCAGCCGAACGTCTTCTCCAGCAGCAGCGTGTTGCTGAGGCTCACGCCGTCGCAGGCGCCGAACTCGACGAAATACCCGTTCCGCTTCTCCTTCAGCTCGTACAGGACCCAGAGATCCTGAAGGAGCTGGGAATTGGAGAAGAGGGCCATCTTGGTGGCGAACGACAGGAACTCAATCTCCGCGCTGACGATATGGGGCTTCGCACCCAGATTGTCCCGCAAGTTGGTCAGCGCGTTGAACACAGTCAGGAGTTCGACCGCCATCGCTCTCGGTTCCGCGTCTGTGATGTGAAGAGGAGGATACGGGAAGGCTGCGCGCAGCCTCGGATCAGCCGCGCTGCCGCTCGGAGGGGCCGCCTTTCAGGATCCGATTCGACCCGTCGAACAGCACGGCGTGCTGGAGCGCGGCCGGCCCGTGATCCGGAACGGCGGCGGCGATCCGCCGAACAGCGAGCAGGAACTGCTTGCGCCGAAACCCGTAGGGTCTCAGGCTCGTCAGCAATGCGTCGAAGAGTTTGTTCGTCGCCTCGGCGCGCGCCTCGGCCGCGGCGCGCGCCTGCACCGCTCTGTCGAGTTCGGCCCGCATGACGGCCAACTGAATGTTCTGCTGCTGGATCTGGCGAATGTACTTCGTATCAATGTCGTGAACGAGGTTCTTCGTCATGCGGCGGCCTCGGATCCTGACGCTGGGTGGGCCGGTGACGCCGGCGGCGAACGGAGCGGAGCGCTGCGGGGCCCCGTTCCCGCTATGCCCCATGCCGGGCGCGGCGTCATCGGCCGGCCGCCGGCCGCGAGACCCGGTAGGATCGGCCCCGGGCGCGGACGGCCGATCCGATGCGCCGAGACCGCCGGCACTCCGGCCTCACATCTGGATCTTGCTGACGACGTGCTTCACGAGGAACAGGCCGATGCTGGCCGAGGTGAGACCGAACATCAGGACGTAGAGCTGGTCGATCTGCAGTCCCGCGTAGGGGTAATAGGCCGAGCGCACCCATTCCGCCAGCTGAAGGGCCGGGTTGAATTTCATCCAGTAGTAGATCTTGTCCGGCATATAGCTCGGCAGGAACATCACGCCGCTGGAGATATAGAGGATGATGCTGAAGAGCGCGTAGCCGATCAGCCAGCCCGGGAAGAAGCCGATGATCGCGACGTTGATCGTTCCGATGCCGATGCCCAGCACGATCGCCGCCAGATAGCCGCACATCGCCGTGAACGGGTCGGCGGGGATCGGATTGGTCCCGATGGCCACGAGGACGGAGGAGACGACGAGGAGGGCCAGAAAGCCGGTGACGATCTCGACGAGGATGCGGGCCAGGATCACGTCGAACAGTTTCACCTGCGGGTAATAGGTCAGAGGGCGGTTCATGATCACCGCCTTCATGACTTCGCGGGAGATGTACTGGAAGACCAGAACCGGCACCGCGCCCGTGGCGAAGAAGAGCGGCCGGCTGTCGCCGAGGGGGGCCGCCAGCTTCTGGAAGGTGTAGATCGCGATCAGCACGAACACGTGCACGCAGGGCCAGAGCACGACCACGCCGTAGCCCCAGATCGATGCGCCGAAGCGCGTGCGCATGTCGCGCAGCATCAGCGCGTGCAGCACGTGCAGGTAGGACTCGACCGGGCCCTTCTGCGATTCGGGCTTCGGGAGGGCGGGCATCGATGGGACCTCTGCGTTGCGGCGCCTGTCTCGACGAGAAAATGGGCCAAAGTGCGTTGACCCGGCCCGCCCCCGGGCGCGTCAGACCGCCAGGCCGTAGTAGGCCCGCATGAGGTCGGCGGAGGCGGCGTCCGGGATCGGTTCCGCCTCACGCCCGGATTGCGCGATGTCGATCGCCACGAGTCGGTCGTTGCAGGCGGCCGGATCGGTCATGAGCGCGCGGGGCAGGAGATGGCCGTTCGGCACGCCGCGCAGCCGCTCGGCCGGCGCGCCGAGGTCGAAAGCCGCCACCGGCAGGCCGGTGCGCAGGGCCAGGGTCAGCGCGTACGCGTAGGTCTCGGGCCAGATCGACGGCAGCAGCACGAGGTCGGCCGAGACCTGGGTGACGAGATCGAGGGTCTCGTCGTCCTCCCAGTGATGGCCGGTCTCGGCGATCTGGAGGGCCGCCCGGGCGACCCGGTCGAGGGTCGGATCGTCCGTGGAGTAGCGCCCCGTCTCGGTGACGCCGGCGCGCGCGAGGCCGCCCGTCAGGGCCGGGTCCGAGTGGCCCACGATCGCGAAGTGCAGCGGCAGGTCCCGCCCGCGCGCGTCGATGGCCAGGGCCTGCAGCAGCAGCCCGCCTTCGGGGAGGCTGATGCCGCCGAGCACGGCGACGCGGCGGATTCGGCCGGGCCGCTGGAGGGCGGTCGAGCGCACCGACCGCTCCGGCTCGACGTGCGGCCGCACCGTGACGGCGAGGTCCGGGTACACCGTCCGGATCCGGCCCGCCGTGTCGGAGGACGGCGCGAACACCCGCGCGGCGCCCGCCAGGAACGCCCCGAACGCCGCTCGCCGCTCGCCCGGA